>NZ_JBQSWV010000010.1:0-100024 GCF_052377495.1 Corynebacterium sp. AOP36-E1-14 | reverse complement strand
AATCGGCCTGGCTGCGGGTGTGATGTCTGCGGTGTCGCTCTGGGCAGCGCAGTTCGCCCTGTCTGAGATGTTGGTCGGCACGGGGGTCACGACAGCATTGGATGTGCCGTGGTCGTTGCTGCTGGGATTGTGGGGCGTGGTCGTCCTGGCCGCGGTCGCCGGCATGCTTGCTCCCCGGGGTAAGACGGCGAAATAGTCGCCCGCCCAGGAAGGGATTCGGGCGATTTGGCTACCTGGGAGGGTGATCTGGCTACATCGGGGCGGGGTAGGGGCCAGGGGAGCAGCGTAGCCCCCCGCCACCCGACCATCACCTGCACGCCACCTACTGGTAGCTGACGATGTCCGGGGTCGGCGAGATCGCGGCGGTCTGGGCGGGGTCGAGCATCGGCTCGTCCTCGTCGATGAAGTTCTTCCAGCCCAGGGCGATCGCGGGGTCGAGGTCCTGGCGCACCACGTTCCAGGTCTCCATCTTCACACCCTGCGGTCCGTGCCCGTCGCAGTGCACGGCGACGCTCACGTTGTCGGTGCCGGTGGTCATGTTCTCGCGGTTGCGGATCATCTGGAGCTGGAACTGGTGGATCATCAGCAGTTTCTGCGGCAGCTTCTCGGCGACCACGAGCCCCTCGAGCCAGTCGGCGACCTCGTTGATCTCGGAGGCGTCGACGTGGCCGACCTCGACCATCGGCTGGTCGTCGGGGCCGAGCCGCCACTCCGGGTCCAGGGCGAGGCCGACCGAGGGGTTCTTCAGCAGGTCGGCGTAGTGCTGGGCCTGCTGCAGCAGGGTCTCGCGTCCGGGCTGGATGTCGATGATGGCGTAGCCGCCGGCGTCGACGATGGCGTCGATCCAGGGCACGACCTCCGCGGGGTCGCTGTAGTTGCTGAAGTTCCCGGAGGGGCCGGGTTCCGCGGCGGCGACGGTGACGATGATCTCGAAGGAGGGGATCACCGGGACGTCGCTGGTGGCGTCGTACTCGGCGGCGAGGCGGCGGGCGCGTTCCACGGCGTCCTTCGGGGGTTGTTCGCCCATCACGCCGAGCAGGGGTTCGGCGGCGTGGCCGTAGAGGGCGATGATCTTGCGCCCGGGGAACATGACCTGTCCGCCGCCGGGAAGGTTGCCTTCCACGGTGGCGGCGAGTTCGGCGCGTCGGCGCAGGTCGTCGGCGGTGCCGAAGTGGTCGCCGAGGGCGATGAGGTTGCCGTCGCCGGTGATCGCCTCGACGCTGGCGGCCACGGACTCGTCGGTGGAGCGTGGGTCGGGGGCGATGACGCGGGTCAGCGAGTATCCGGCGGCGACCGTGGTGGCGACGCTGACGGGGGAGGACGTGCTGGCGGCGAGTGCCACTCCCGCGGACTCCAGGTCCTCGCCAGCGACGCCGGGGTCCAGGTCCTCGGGCCAGTTGTCTGCATCGCCGGTGTCGACGGTGTGAACCGTGATGTCGTTGAGGTCCCCGAGGCCGTCGACGTCGTCGGCACTGCCGCCGACGAGCACGACGTCGGTGGCACCGAGCCGCGACAGCTCCTGGATGACGGGACCGGAATCGCCACCGGCACCGTCGAGCAGGACGGGCACGCCGTTGTCCCGGGCCAGGGTGCAGGCGGTGCCCACCTGTTCCGGGGTGGGGTCGGACGCCACGAGCACCGCGGTGCTCGCGGAGGCGAAGAGAGCCGCGCTCGTGGCGACGCCGGACGGGTCGTCGGGAACGACGGCCACGCCGACGCCGTCTTCGGCGGTGGCCTGGCTGTCGCCGGACGTGGCGTCCTGCGCTCTACCGGAACCGTCGCGCGAGCAGGCGGCGAGCGGGACGACGGCGGCCAGGGAGAACGCTCCGGCGCTCAGCAGGAACTTGCGGCGGGACAGGGACACGTTGTCTGGCCTTTCGGACGATGTCAGGCGGGGGGAGGGGACCGTCCCGACCCTATCGCGGAACTCAGGCGATCGCGGCGGCGGCCTCGGTTCCCTGCCGGATGGCGCGCTTGGCGTCCAGCTCGGCGGCGAGATCGGCGCCCCCGACGACGTCGAAGGTCACCCCCGCCTCCCGCAGCGGTGCGACGAGTTCGGTGACGGACTCCTGGCCGGTGCACAACACGATGGAGTCGACCTCCAGCACGCGACGGTCGGTGAGGGTGCGGGTGCCGTCCTTGTCCTCGTAGAAGGCGAGGTGCAGGCCGTCGTCGTCGATCTTCTCGTAGGTCGCCCCGCTGATCTGCTCGACCTCCTTCATCTTCACCGCCGCACGGTGCACCCAGCCGGTGGTCTTGCCCAGCGACTTGCCCTGCCGGGAACTCTTGCGCTGCACCATGTACACCTTGCGCAGCGGCGCGGAGGGACGCGGCTTCGTCAGTGAGCCGACGGCGGCCGGGTCGCTGTCGACACCCCACTCCTGCTCCCACTCCTTGAGGTTCAGGGTGGGGGAGTCGGGCCCGGTGGGGGTGGTGAGGAACTCGGAGACGTCGAAGCCGATGCCACCGGCGCCGAGCACGGCGACGCGGTCGCCGATCTCGCGGTCGCCCAGGACGGCGTCGGCGTAGGTCATCACGCTGGGGTGGTCCACGCCCTCGATGTCGGGGATGCGCGGGGCCACGCCGGACGAGACGATGACGTGGTCGAAGCCGCCGTCGACGAGGTCCTGCGCGCTGGCGCGGGTGTTGAGGTGGACGTCCACACCCAGGGTGTCCAGCCGCGTGGAGAAGTAGCGGATGGTCTCGTGGAACTCCTCCTTGCCCGGGATCCTCGCGGCGATGGAGAACTGTCCGCCGATGGCGTCGCGGGACTCGAATAGCTCCACGTGGTGACCACGCTCGGCGGCGGAGACCGCGGCGGACAGACCCGCCGGTCCGGCACCGACCACGGCGATCTTCTGCGCATGGCGCGTGGGGGAGAGCACCAGCTTCGTCTCACGCCCGGCACGCGGGTTGACCAGGCACGAGACGCTCTTGCCCACGAAGATGTGGTCCAGGCAGGCCTGGTTGCAGCCGATGCAGGTGTTGATCTCGTCGGCGCGGTCCTGCTGTGCCTTGGCCATGAAGTGGGGGTCGGCGAGAAGCGGGCGGGCCATGGACACGGCGTCGACCTTGCCGTTGGCCAGGATCCCCTCGGCGACCTCGGGGGTGTTGATGCGGTTCGAGGCGATCAGGGGGATGGACACCTCGTCGCGCAGCCGTTCGGTGAACTTCACGAACGCACCGCGCGGCACGGAGGTGACGATGGTGGGCACGCGGGCCTCGTGCCAGCCGATGTCGGTGTTGATGGCGTCGACCCCGTGGCGCTCGGCGCGCCGGGAGAGCAGGGCGATCTCGTCGAAGGTCTGGCCGTTCTTGACGAAGTCGGCGATGGACTGGCGCAGGATGACCGGGAAGTCGCGGGGGACCTGCCGGCGGATCTCGTCGATGACCTCGATGAGGAAGCGCTGGCGGTTGGCCGTCGAGCCGCCCCAGCGGTCGGTGCGGTCGTTGGTGTGCGGGCACAGGAACTGGTTGACCAGGTAGCCCTCGCCACCCATGATCTCCACGGCGTCGTAGCCGGCCTTGCGGGCCAGGCGGGCGGCGCGTCCGAAGGAGCGGATCGCCCGACGGATCATCCGCTCGGTCATGCGCATGTGCTTGAACGGGTGGATCGGGGAGGGCTCGGAACCGGGGGCGGCCTTGAAGGGGGTGACCCCGTAGCGTCCGGCGTGCAGGATCTGCATGGCGATGCGCCCGCCCTCGCGGTGGACGGCGTCGGTGACACGGCGGTGGTGCAGCACCGCCAGGGGGGTGGCCATCCGTCCGCCGAAGGACATGAGGTCACCGCTGCGCAGCGGGGCGATGCCGCCGGTGACGATGAGGCCGACACCGCCGCGGGCGCGTTCGGCGTAGAACTCGCCGAGTTCGTCGGCGTGCCAGATGCGGTCCTCCAGGCCGGTGTGCATCGACCCCATCACCGACCTGTTCGGCAGGGTGAGGCCACCGATGGTGAGGGGGCTGAAGAGGTGGGGGAACGGGGAACTCGTCATGATCCGTCGTCTTCCTTCTCGTGTGTGGTCGCAGTTGTGGTCGCAGGTGTGGTCGGTTCTGTGCCGGTACTGCCGAGGGCGTCGATCACCTCGGCGCACCAGTCCACGAAGCTGGTCTCCAGGCGGATGCCCAGGCGCAGGACGAGGTGCTGGTGCAGGCGGCGTCCGGTCAGCGCGGTCCTGCCGCCGTCTGTGGCGTTCCCGCCGTTCCCGGCGAGCTCGGGGAACTGGCGCGCCTCGTAGCTGCGGTAGAGCCGCAGCGTCTCGGTGTGGGCGTCGCGGTGCGCGGCGACGTCGGCGAGCAGGTCGCGCAGGTCGCCGTGTTCGGCGCCGCGGATCTTGACCGACAGGTCGTCGCGGATCTTCATGACCTCGGACGGGTCGGCGATCCAGTCGTGCAAGGCGGTGCGCCCGGCGGGGGCGAGGGTGTAGATCTTCTTGTCCGGCCTGCCGTCCTGGGCGACGTCGCGACACGTCACCAGTCCGTCGTCGTGCAGGCGTCCGAGCGTCCGGTAGATCTGCTGGCGGGTGGCGGGCCAGAAGTGGCCCAGGGATGTGGCGAACTGTCGTCCCAGGTCATAACCGGTCCCCGGGCGTTCCGCCAGGGAGATCATGATCGCGTGTTCCAGTGCCATGCCCGTCAGGGTAATCCACGTCACAGTGGAATACAGCACTATGCCACGAATTGATGTGAAACTCGTTGCCTATACCCCCACTTCGGGGTTGGGGTGTCCGGTGCCCCGCGCCCACCCCATACACTTGCCGACCATGAGCGTGGAACTTGACGAGGTCCGGCGGTTCCTCAGCGGCCACGAGCCGTTCAGCCACCTGCCGGACGAGGAACTCGACGACCTGCCGGCCAAGATGGAGATCATCTACGTCCGCCGCGGGGAGACGGTGATCACCGCCGGGCAGCCCAACGACGTCCTCTACGTGATCCGCTCCGGCGCCGTCGACGTCCTGGACTCCCAGGACGTGCTGCTCGACCGCCGCGGCGCCGGCCGCTTCTTCGGCCACTCCACCATCGTCACGAAGGGCGGATTCGGGGTGGACCCGGGTCCGTCGCACTACACCATGATCGCCGTCGAGGACAGCCTCCTTCTCACCATGGACCGCGAGGAGGTCCGCGGCCTGATCGAGCGCAACCCCGAGGTCGCCCGCTACTTCGCCGGGGTGTCCGAACGCATCCGCGCCGCTGCCGAGCGGCTCAGCGTGCGCTCCGGGTCGGACGCACTGCGCACCCACGTCGCCGAGCTGGTGGACCGTGACCTGGTGTCGGTGAGCTGTGAGGCGAGTGTGCGCGAGGCCGCCCAGCTGATGAGCGAGAACAGCATCTCCTGCCTGCCGGTCCTCGCCGACACCGCCGATACGGGGGACACCGCCGACACCGGGGACTCCGGGGACACGGGAGGAGCCGCCGACCCCGCCGACACCGCAGGCCCCGAGCTCCCGGACGTCTCCGGCAATGAGCTGGTCGGCATCATCACCGACCGCGACCTGCGCACCCGCGTGCTCGCCGCGGGCCTGGACACCGAGACCGCCGTGTCCGGGATCATGACGCAGAACCCGTTCTCCACCTCCTCGGACACCACCGCCTTCGAGGCCATGCTGATGATGAGTGAGCAGGGCGTGCACCACCTGCCCGTCGTCGGCGGGCTCGACGGCGGCGGCGACGGTGTCATCGGGGTGATCTCGGCCTCCGACATCATGCGTGCGCTGCGCAACGACCCGATCTACCTCACCGCGGACCTGGCCAAGGCCACCGACACCGAGCAGATGCGCAGCATCATCAACGACACCGCCGAGATGACCAGCGGGTTCATCACCCGCGGTGCCTCGGCCGAGGAGGCCAGCGAGATCCTCACCGTGGCACTGGACTCCCTGGCCCGCCGGCTGCTGGTGCTCGCCGAGGAGGAGCTCGGGCCCCCGCCGGTGCCCTACGCCTTCATCGTCATCGGCTCCCAGGCGCGCCGGGCGGTGGGCTTCTCCTCCGACCAGGACAACGGCCTGGTGCTGCACAACTCCTATGACGAGGAACTGCACGGGGAGTACTTCGCCGAGTTGGGCCGGCTGGTGTGCACCGGGTTGGACGAGGCAAGCCAGCGGCTGTGCCCCGGCGACATGATGGCGATGAACCCGAAGTGGCGGATGACCGTGGACCAGTGGAAGGACTCCTTCCACACCTGGGTCACCGCGCCGAACCCGGACGCGCTGCTGCACGCCCAGACCTTCTTCGACATGCGCCCGGTCTACGGTGCGCGCGAACTCGCCGACCGGGTGCACCGCTACTCGGTGGCCCTGGCACGCAGCTCCTCGCGCTTCCACGCCCGGCTCGCCGCCCTGGTCGCACGCAAGGAGACGCCGCTGGGCATCTTCCGCGGCCTGGTCGTCCAGCGTGGCGGCGACTACCGCAACACCCTGGACGTCAAGGCCGGCGGCACCGCGCCGATCGTGCAGATCGCCCGGTTGTACGCCCTGATGGGCGGGGTGAAGGCGGTGGGCACCCACCAGCGCCTGGCGCAGGCGGCGTCCACCGGGGCGTTGACGCACAAGGCCGCCCGCGACCTGACGGAGGCCTTCAACTTCCTCAAGGCGCTCTCGCTGCGCCACCAGGCCGGCCAGCTGCGCAGCGGGGAGGTCGCCGACTACCGCATCGACCCGGACAACCTGGGCAAGCTCGACCGGGAGAACCTGCGCGACGCCTTCGGCATCATCAAGAGCATCCAGACCTCCCTGGCCGTGAAGTACCCGGTGAGGAACACGTGAGCATGCTGCGCAGGACGTGGAACAGGCGTCGGGCGACCGGGGCGTTGGCGGACTTCTACGCCGAGCGTCCCCCGGCCGGCTCGACGCGCCTGGAGGACCTGCCGGTCCTCGCCGTCGACGTCGAGGCCACCGGGCTGGACCTGTCGTCCGACCGGCTGTTGTCGATCGGCTGGGTGCCGATGGAGGGACGGCGCATCGTGCTGTCCGGGGCACGCGAGGTGGTGATCGCCGGACCGCAGGACGACGACGAGGGCGTGGGCCAGTCGGCGACCGTGCACGGGCTCACGGACGACGTAGTCGACGCCGGCATGCCGTTGGAGGACGCGCTGGGCGAGCTCCTGGAGGCCCTGCAGGGCCGGGCGATGCTCGCCCACTTCGCGATGATCGAGCAGGACTTCCTCTCCGCGGCGTGCCGGACGGCCTTCGGCACCGGGCTCACGGTGCCGACCCTGGACACCTACGCACTGGAGCGCCGGCGCATGCAGCGCAGGTCCGTGCACCCCCGGGGGGAGGACCTGCGCCTGCCGCGCATCCGCGAACGCTACGGACTGCCGACCTACCCGCCGCACCGGGCGGTGACCGACGCGCTGTCGTGTGCGGAGCTGTTCCTGGCGATGACCTCCCCCTCCAACGGCCGGTCACCCTACTCGACCCTACGGTCGGCACAGGTGTAACTGCCTGGAATCCGGGGGCGCCCACAGCTAGTCCAGTTTTCCACTGTAAGCTAACCGACCATGAGAATTTCGCGAATCGCACATCCGGAAGGCATGGCCTTCGTGGCATTGGAGGGCGGGGAGGCCGACGGAACCGGCGCGACCTGCCGTGAGATCGCCGGGCACCCCTTCGGGGAACCCGAGTTCACCGGGCGCAGCTGGGCCTTCGAGGACGTCCGCCTGCTTGCACCGATCCTGCCGTCGAAGGTCGTGGCCGTGGGCCGCAACTACGCCGACCACGTCAAGGAGGTGTTCAACAAGTCCGCCGAGCACCTGCCGCCGACACTGTTCCTGAAGCCGCCGACAGCCGTGGTCGGCACCGGCGCGCCGATCCGCAAGCCGGAGTGGGCCACCCGCGTGGAGTTCGAGGGTGAGCTCGCCATCGTCATCGGCAAGCCCTGCAAGGACGTCAAGCGCGACGACTGGAAGAACGTCGTCCTGGGCTTCACCATCGTCAACGACGTCTCCTCGCGCGACCTGCAGTTCGCCGACGGCCAGTGGTCGCGCGCCAAGGGTCTGGACAGTTTCTGCCCGCTGGGCCCGTGGATCGAGACGGACCTGGACTTCGCCGACCTGACCGACCTGCCCATCAAGGCGCACCTCACCCACGACGGGGTGACCGAGACCAAGCAGGACTCCAACTCCGACCAGATGATCAAGGCCATCCCCGAGATCGTGGAGTGGGTCTCCCAGGCGTTCACCCTGCTGCCCGGCGACGTGATCTGCACCGGCTCCCCGGCCGGCACCGCCGAGATGGTCCCCGGCGACCGGATCGACATCGAGATCCCCGGCCTGGGCCACCTGGTCAACCCCATCGAGGCCTACTAGAGCCTCTACCTGGAGCCTCTTACAGGGGGATGTCAGACCGCCCGCATCGCGGCGGGCACGTTGAGTGCCCGCAGTGCGGTCTGCAGTTTGGCGGTCGTCTCGGCGGCCTCGGCCGAGGGGGAGGACGTCGCGATGATCCCGCCGCCGGCCCACGCCCTGGCGGTGGCACCGGCGATCTCGGCGCAGCGGATGCTGACCATGTACTCGCCGTCGCCGTCCTCGTTGCACCAGCCCACGAAGCCGGCGTAGCAGCAGCGTGGTTCCTCGACCTCGTTGATGATCCCGATGGCGTCGTCGGTGGGGGTCCCCCCGACGGCGGGTGTGGGGTGCAGCATCAACGCCAGGTCCAGTGCGGAGAAGTGCAGGTCCGGCAGTGTGCCGCGCACCGGGGTGGCCAGGTGCCACATCTCGTTGGTCTTGATCAGCTCGGGGGTCCGGGGGATGGACAGTTCCGAGCACACCCCGCCGAGCACCTGCCGGTAGTGGTCCACGACCAGCTGGTGCTCGGTGAGGTCCTTGGTGGAGTCGCGCAGCGTGCGTCCCACGGCCTCGTCGGCACCGCGGTCGGCCAGCCGGGCGGCGGAGCCGGCCAGCGGACGGGCCTCCACGGTCGTGCCGCGTCGGCGGATGAGCACCTCGGGGGAGGAGCCGACGAGCATCGTGCCACGGTCGTCGGAGCGTCCGGTCGCCGAGAGGTCCACGGCGAAACCGTCGCGGTGGGCGGACAGGTCGATCAGCCGGGCGGCGATGAGCAGCGGGTCGACCTCCTCGGCGAACTCGATGTCCACCGCGCGGGCGAGCACCACCTTGCGCAGGGTGGTGGTGCGCATCGTCTCGATGGCGGCGGCCACCGTGGACTGGTGCTCCTCGGAACTGCTGGTGGGGTGCACGTTGAGCACCTCGAGCAGCTCGCCCAACTCACGTCCGCGGTAGTAGGCCGGCGGCTCCAGCGGCCCCTCGGTCTCGACCACACTGCCTGGCACGGTCAGTGCGGCCCGGTTGGCGGTGTCGAAGGGGACGGCGCCGACGACGAGCCGCGCACTGCCGTCGCGCAGGGCCGTGGCGGCCTCGAACGGGTCGGGGAAGGACGCGCGTGTCCCCTGGGTGCGGATGCTGCCCGACGCGCGGGAGAGCAGGAAGTCCGGCGCAGTTGACGGGCGATCGTTGTTGATCACACCGTCACCGTACTCAGGGGTGGGAAACAAACTGAAATTATCGCCGGTCGTCCCTATCCTCTCCCGAGGTACGGCATGCCTGCGGCGGTGACGGTGACCCGGTCCACGGACACGCCGGTCGGCATGTCGGCCACGCTGACCAGCAGACGGGCGGCCTCGGCGGCGTCGAAGGTGGGTTCGGCGGCAGGGTCGGCAGCCGTGAAGGTGCCCAGCAGCTCGGTGGCGGCGTTGCCGATGTCGAGTTCGGTGGCGGTGATACCCCGGCCCCGTCCGTCCAGCGCGGTGGAGACCGTGAGGGACGCGACGGCGGCCTTGGACGCGGCGTAGGCCGCCGCGCCGGCACGCGGGGCGTGCGCGGCGATGGAGCCGTTGTTGACGACGCGTCCTCCGCCATGGGCGGCCATCCAGGAGAAGGCCGCCCGGGTGCACAGGAAGGTGCCGGTGAGGTTCGTCGCGATGGTGGCCTCGAAGGCGGCGGCGTCGACGGTGTCGATCCGCCCGGTGGCTCCGGGGACGCCGGCGTTGTTGACCAGCAGGTCGAGGCCTCCCAGGGTGCTGGTGACCTGGTCGAATGCGGCGGAAACGGAGGACTCGTCGGTGACGTCGCAGACGACGGCGAGATGGTCGGCAGAACCGCCCGCCGTGTCGCCTGCCGTGCGGCACGCCTCGACGGTGGCCTCCAGCGTGCCGACGCTGCGTCCCAACGCGGCGACGCTCCAGCCCTCCTGCGCCAAGGCGGTGGCGAAGGCACGGCCCAGCCCGCCGCCGGCACCGGTGACGACTGCGACCCTGGGGGCGACCCTGGGGGAGTGTGGGGATTCAACCATGGGGCTCATTATGGCCGATGCGCCTCCGGCGGGTCGCGTAGATTGGGGACAATTCCGACGTGAGGGACGGCAGGCATGACAGGTACAGCAGGCACGACGGCGGTGAACTGCTCGATCGGCAGGCCCGCCGGGCACCCCGACCTCGACAGGGCGGGCGCCCTGGGGGTCGACAGGATCGAACTGTGGTGGCCGTGGACCACCCCGGAGCCGGACGACACGGAGGTCGACGACCTCGTCGCGGAACTCGCGCGCCGCGGGCTCACGCTCGTCGCCGTGAACTTCTGGGCGGGTGACCTCGCCGCCGGCGACCGCGGCGTCCTGCACGAGGAACCTCTGAGCCGGCGCCACGTCGACGCGATGTCCCGGCTGGCCGACGCCACCGGCGCCGGCCGCTTCAACCTTCTGCTCGGGCGGGGAGGACGCCGGTTGAGCCCCATGCAGCTCGACAACACCGCCGCCCTTGCCAACCTGGTGCAGGGGCGAGGCCACGGCACCGTGCTGATCGAACCCAGCTCCGGGGTCGAGGACTACCCCGTGCAGACCGTCGTCGACGCCCGCGCGGTTACCAGCAGCTTCCCCGGGACCGGGCTGCTGGCCGACCTGTGGCACCTCAGCCGGACCGACGACGTGGCGGCGTGGTTGGACGGTCTGGACGGCGCAGAAGGGTCCGGCGACCCGTTCACCTTCCCCGCCCACGTCCAGATCGCCGACGACCCCGGACGCGGCGCACCGGGCAGCGGCGGCCTCCCGCTGGACGATTGGGTGGGTGCGCTGCGGGCCGCCGGGTACTCCGGGGACGTGGCGGGGGAGTGGATGTGGTGAAATAGTGCACCATGAGTGATGTTCGCGTTCGTTTCTGCCCCTCGCCGACCGGGACCCCGCACGTCGGCATGGTCCGCACCGCACTGTTCAACTGGGCCTACGCCCGGCACACCGGCGGAAAGCTGGTGTTCCGGATCGAGGACACCGACGCCGCCCGGGACTCCGAGGAGTCCTACGAGGCCATCGTCGAGTCCCTGACCTGGCTCGGACTGGACTGGGACGAGGGGGTCGGCGAGCCCGGCGGCCCGCACGGCCCGTACCGCCAGTCGCAGCGCATGGAGATCTACGTCGAGGTGCTGGAGAAGCTCAAGGCGTCCGGCGACGTGTACCCGGCGTACTCCACCGCCGAGGAGGTCGAGGAGCGTCACCGCGCCGCCGGCCGTGACCCCAAGCTGGGCTACGACAACTTCGACCGGGACCTGACCTCCGAGCAGGTCGCCGCCTTCGAGGCCGAGGGCCGTTCGCCGGTGTGGCGTCTGCGCATGCCGGAGAAGACCTGGACGTGGAACGACCTGGTCCGTGGCGAGATGAACGTCGACGGGTCCACCGTGCCGGACTTCGTGGTCGCCCGTTCCAACGGGCAGCCGCTGTACACCCTGGTCAACCCCGTGGACGATGCGCTGATGAAGATCACCCACGTGCTGCGCGGCGAGGACCTGCTGCCGTCCACGCCCCGCCAGCTGGCCCTGTACGAGGCGCTGGTGCGCATCGGCGTGGCGGATGCGACCCCGACCTTCGGGCACCTGCCGTTCGTGATGGGCGAGGGCAACAAGAAGCTCTCCAAGCGTGACCCGGAGTCCAACCTCTTCAACCACCGCGACAACGGCATCATCCCCGAGGGCATGCTGAACTACCTGTCGCTGCTGGGCTGGTCCCTGTCCGCCGACCAGGACGTGTTCGGCGTGGACGAGCTGGTGGCGAACTTCGACGTCGCCGACGTGAAGCCGAACCCGGCCCGTTTCGACCAGAAGAAGCTCGAGGCGCTCAACGCCGACCACATCCGCCTGCTCGACCTGGCGGACTTCACCACCCGCCTGCGCAGCTACCTGGAGGAGTACAAGGGCTTCCCGGCCGACTACCCGGCCGACAAGTTCGCCTTCGCCGCGGAACTGGTGCAGACCCGCATCAAGACCCTCGGCGACGCCGACGGCCTGCTGCGCTTCCTGGTCACCGCCGACGCGGACCTGGAGCTGGACGAGAAGGCGGCGAAGAAGAACCTCAAGGAGGAAGCCGTGGAGGTCCTGGACGCCGCGATCGAGGAGATCGAGGCGCTGGAGTCTCTCGGTGACGCGGGGTTCGTCACGGAGAAGATCGAGGCGGCCCTGTCGGCGCGTCTGATCGACTCGATGGAACTCAAGCCGCGCAAGGCCTACGGGGCCCTGCGGGTGGCGGTCTCGGGCGCGGCGGTGTCCCCGCCGCTGTTCGAGTCGATGGAGCTGCTGGGACGCGAGTCCACGCTGGCACGTCTGCGTGCCGCACGGGCGGTCACGCTGTACGTCGCCGCCGAATAACAGGGTTGTAGCCGGCGTACGCCGGTCGCAGCGGGCGCAGGACGCCGCGATCGGCGTCCTGACCTGGCAGTTTGCGAGTGTGCGAGCGCTCTGGTTATAGTATCCACCGTTGCAAGGCAGCGCGGGGAACACCGCGGAGCACAGCAACGATTGGCCTATGGTGTAATTGGCAACACAGCGGTTTCTGGTACCGTCGTTCTAGGTTCGAGTCCTGGTAGGCCAGCGGAAACGCTGAACATGATGTGCAGTTCGTTTTCTTGCCCCGTTCGTCTAGCGGCCTAGGACGCTGGCCTCTCACGCCGGTAACACGGGTTCAAATCCCGTACGGGGTACAAGGTATGTGAAACGGCAAAGCCCGGTCTTCGGACCGGGCTTTCCGCATGTCCGGGGTCGGGGTATCCCCGGAGCAGAAGGGGGTGCAACTGTTCCTAGGCGAAAGGTCTAGGGTGGGTGGGGTGACCATGCCGAAGAACCTGATCCTCGTCCGCCACGGCCAGAGCGAGGCCAACGTGATCCAACGCGCGGACAAGGCCGGCGACCAGGCACTCTTCAGCGAGGAGACGATGCTGGTCGCCGACCGCTCATGGCGTCTGACCGACGCCGGTGTGGCCCAGGCGCACGCGGCGGGACGGTGGATCACCGACAACGTCGACCCGCTGGACCGCTGCATCACCTCCCCGTACGTGCGTACCCGGGAGACCGCGGCGAACCTCCAGCTCGACGGTGCGCTGTGGGAGGAGAACCGGGTGGTGCGTGAACGCTCCTGGGGTGAGATCTCGCCCTTGCCGCGCAAGGTCTTCGAGGAGCAGTACGCCCACAACGCCCTGCTGCGCCGCAAGGACCCGCTGTACTGGGCGCCGCCGGCGGGGGAGTCGATCGCCAACGTCGCGGAGAACCGGGTGCGCAACATGCTCAGCACCCTGCACCGTGAGAGCAGCGAGGACAACGTGCTTGTGGTGACCCACGGAGACTTCATGTGGTCCACCCGCCTGGTCCTGGAGCGTTGGAGCGACGAGGAGTTCCTGCGCTGCGACAAGGACAAGGAGATGACCATCTTCAACTGCACGGTCCTGCACTACACGCGCATCGACCCGGACACCGGGGAGATCGCCCCGTGGATGCGCTGGGTGCGTGCCGCGCACCCGTTCTGCGACCGGACGACCGGGGTGTGGCGCATGGTGGAGCAGCCGTGGCAGCGCTTCGACCGCGACTACCTCAGCAACGAGGACCTGGCCGCCGTCGCCGAGGAGCAGTCGCGCCTGCTCTCCGAGTAGGCGGCTGTCCTTGACTGTCCTTGACCGTCCTCAGTTGTCACAGCCGGCCGGTGACGGCCCCGGCCTCGACGCGGCAGGGGTGGAACAGCCCGTTCTTCGTGGGGCCGACCTCGCCGGCCACCGCGTCCGAGATCACGTCCGAGCGCTCGGCGTAGCCGAGCAGGTACTCATCGAACGCGGGTAATTCCAACGTCAGAGCCAGAGCCTGGGTGATCTCAGCGGCGGTGACGTCGACTTGCCAGTCGGCCAGTAGGACGCTGCGTCCGTCCTGCGTGGAGCCCTCCATGACCGTTCCTGTGGCGAGCGCGAGGGCGGTGGCGGCGCGGGCGTCGCGCACGGTCAGCCCCGACCACCACGCCAGGTCCTTGACGCCGGCCGGGCCGCGCGAGCGGTAGTAGCGGCAGGCGAGCTCGCGCAGTGCGTCCTCCCCGTCGAGGTTCCGCGGGTCGGTCACCACGCTGTCGTGCAGCACGAAGGTGTCCTCGGGGCGTCCTGCGGCCGAGGAACGCGGGCCCTGGACGATGTCGCCCTCCCCGCCGAAGTGGCGCAGCATGTGCGGCCCGCGGCCGCCCTCCGGGTCGATGCCGGCGCGGGCGAACACCTGGTAGGCCTCGCTGCGGGCCAGGGGAGTGCAGGACGCCGCCAGCGCGTCCAGCAGAGCGGTGCGGCATACGTCGACGTCCTCGTCGGACAGGCCCAGTTGTCCACGTCGCTTCGCCGAGGCCTTCTGTACCCGCGGGGTGCACAGGCGAGTGAGCCAGCGGACGTCCTCGGCGGCGAGCAGGTGGTGGGTGCCGCGCTGCGACCAGCTGCGCACCACGTGGGCGACGGTGAGATCCTCCTCGGTGAGCATCGGGGCACCGGCACGCAGTCCCAGTGCGCGGACGCCCGCGGGGAGGTTCTGCGCCTGGCTGGCGAGCATGTGCGCGGCGACGGCGTGGACTGCGGCGTCCTGCCCGTGCGGGGAGTCCGGCAGTGGGGGACGAGCCGCGGCGGGGGCGAGCAGCTGGGCGGTGAGGCGCAGGCCCCGCAGCTGCGTGGTGGTGAGCGGGTTCATGTCACCATCATTGCACGTCACGGCGGTGATTAGGTGCCGATGTGGATCGTCATATATAGTTCTCCCCGTTGCACAGCGCGGCCACGGTGCCCTGCTGGACGACATACGTTAGTTCCTGCCCCGTTCGTCTAGCGGCCTAGGACGCTGGCCTCTCACGCCGGTAACACGGGTTCAAATCCCGTACGGGGTACAAAGTAGTAGTCGAAATGCCCGGTCTTCGTGACCGGGCTTTTCGTATGTCCGGGGTCGGGTACCCGGCCCGTCGCTGATACCTCACGCTATTGTTGGTCTGCTTTCAGAAGGCCACCCGTAGCGCGGGGTTGTGGGACCGTCAGGAGAGGTACTTGATGACCTTCACCACGGCCCAGACGACGACCGCGATGAACGCGACGGCCAGGACGATGACGGCGAGTTCGTTGATTCCGAAGCTACCGAGGATAATGGGTCTCCATTCGTTGGTGCCGGTGTGAGGCACGGCGGTATTGTCCGTGTCAGCGTAGGACACCCCTGCGCATTGCGCAGGCTATATCGGAAACACGGGCATGGGAGCCGCCCCAGACCGCCCCGTATCACCCCCAGGCCATCATCTCCCGATCAACGCAGGTAGTGCTCCAGCTCGGCGGCGCTGTGCTGCAGGGCCTCGCGGTGGCGGGCGGCGGGCGAGGGGCCCATGCGCTCGGCCGGCCCGGAGATCGACAGGGCGGCGATGACGCCCGAGGCGTCCCGCACCGGTACAGACACGCTGGCCAGGGCGGCGTCGCGCTCGCCCACGGACTCGGCGATCTGGCCGGCGCGCACCAGTTCCAGGTCCTCGGCGGTGTAGTGGGCCGAGGTCAGCACGTCGTCCTGGAAGACCTTGGGGGAGTAGGCGACGAGCACCTTCGCCGCGGAGCCTGCGGTGAGGGTCAGCCGGTTGCCCACTGGTACCGTGTCCCGCAGGCCCTGGCGCGGTTCCGCCGTGGCGATGCACACGCGCTCGTGGCCCGAGAGCTTGTAGATCTGCACGGCCTCGCCGGTGCGCTCCACCAGGTCGGGCAGCACGTGCTCGGCCGCCTCGTCCAGACGGGTCGAGGACTTCGGTGCCAGCTCGGCCAGTGCCGGTCCGGCGGTCCACTGGCCGTCCTCCAGCCGCGTGACCATGCGGTGCTTCTCCAACGCGACGGCGATGCGGTGCGCCGTGGCGCGGGGCAGGCCCGTGGTCTCGCACAGTTCGGAGAGGCTGTGCGGGCGCCGTGCGACGATGCCCAGGATGAGCAGGGCACGGTCGAGGACCTGGATACCGCTGGTGGTCGCGGTCGCCGCAGTAGGCGTGGGTGAGGGCGTCTCGGTGACGAAGGGGTTTCCCATGATCTGATACTATACATTCCAACCAGTGGAACTTCCAGGTTGCCCCGCAGTGACGGGCGGGCGACGACCGGAACCTCCGGACGACTGCAGCGAGCAAGCACGAGGAGAGAACTGTGAATGCTGTGACCCGGCAGACGCACCCAGACGACACCACCACGCACGCCCCGCGCACCCTCGCACAGAAGGTGTGGGACGCCCACGTCGTGACCAGGGGGGAGAACGGTGGGCGCGACCTGCTGTTCATCGACCTGCACCTCATCCACGAGGTCACCAGCCCCCAGGCCTTCGACGGACTGCGGCAGAACAACCGGCCGCTGCGCCGGCCCGACCTCACCCTGGGAACCGAGGACCACAACGTGCCCACCCTGGGCGTGCACTCCGGCAACCTTCTCGAGATCGAGGACAAGGTCTCACGCCTGCAGGTCGAGACGTTGCGCAGGAACTGCGAGGAGTACGGGGTCGTCCTGCACTCCATGGGCGACGGCGAGCAGGGCATCGTGCACACTGTCGGCCCGCAGCTCGGCGCCAGCCAGCCGGGCATGACCATCGTCTGCGGCGACTCGCACACCTCCACCCACGGTGCCTTCGGCTCCATCGGCATGGGCATCGGCACCAGCGAGGTCGAGCACGTGCTCGCCACCCAGACCCTCCCGCTGGCACCGTTCAAGACCATGGCCATCGAGGTCTCCGGGGAACTGCGTCCCGGGGTCACCGCCAAGGACCTGATCCTGGCGATCATCGCCAAGATCGGCACGGGCGGCGCCCAGGGCCACATCATCGAGTACCGCGGCGAGGCCATCAGGAAGCTGTCCATGGAGGGGCGGCTCACGATGTGCAACATGAGCATCGAGGCCGGCGCCCGCGCCGGCATGATCGCCCCCGACGAGGTCACCTTCGACTACCTCAAGGGACGCCGCTACGCGCCCACCGGCCAGGATTGGGACGACGCCGTCGCCTACTGGCGCTCGCTGCCCACCGACGACGGGGCGTCCTACGACACCGTCGTCGAGATCGACGGTGCCGCGCTGACCCCGTTCGTCACCTGGGGCACCAACCCTGGCCAAGGCCTGCCGCTGGACGCCGCGGTGCCGTACCTGGAGGACATCACCGACGAGACCGAGCGCATCGCCGCCGAGTCCGCCATCGAGTACATGGGCCTGGAGCAGGGCACCCCGCTGCGCGAGATCGGCATCGACACCGTCTTCCTCGGCTCCTGCACCAACAGCCGCATCGAGGACCTGCGCGCCGCCGCCGACGTGCTGCGCGGACGCCGCGTGGACCCGTCGGTGCAGATGATGGTCGTGCCGTCCTCCACCGCGGTGAAGACCCAGGCCGAGCAGGAGGGACTGGACAAGGTCTTCCTCGACGCCGGGGCGGAGTGGCGCACCGCCGGCTGCTCGATGTGCCTGGGCATGAACCCCGACCAGCTCGCCCCCGGCGAACGCTCCGCGTCCACCTCCAACCGCAACTTCGAAGGACGCCAGGGCAAGGGAGGACGTACCCACCTGGTCTCCCCGCCCGTCGCCGCGGCGACGGCGGTGCTCGGCCACCTCGCCAGCCCCGCCGACCTGCCTGAAGCGTCCGGAGCGTCCGAGAACCTCGAGAAGGGAGCGTAAGCGCACCATGGAGAAGTTCAGCACCCACACCGGCGTGGCCTGCCCGCTGCGCCGCTCGAACGTGGACACCGACCAGATCGTGCCCGCCGAGTACCTCAAGCTGGTCACCAAGACCGGCTACGAGTCCGGGCTGTTCAAGTCCTGGCGCCGTGACCCGGAGTTCGTCCTCAACCAGGAGCCGTTCGTGGCCTCCTCGGTGCTCGTCGCCGGACCCGACTTCGGTACCGGCTCCTCCCGCGAGCACGCCGTGTGGGCGCTACTCGACTACGGGTTCCGCGTGGTGTTCTCCCCACGCTTCGGCGACATCTTCCGCGGCAACACCGCCAAGAACGGGCTGCTCGCCGCCACGATGACCGCCGAGGACATCGAGCTGATCTGGAAGCTCATCGAGCAGCGCCCCGGTGTGGAGATCACCGTGGACCTGCAGGCGCGCACCGCCAGCCTGGGAGAGCACGTCTTCGCCTTCGAGGTCGACGACGACACCCGCTGGCGGCTGCTCAACGGCCTCGACGACATCGGCATCACCCTGCAGGACGAGGCGGCGATCAGCGACTTCGAGGCCACCCGCCCCGGATTCAAGCCGCTGATCGGCTGAGATGTCGTACCCTCGGAGGGCATGACCCAGCACACCACCGGCAACCACCAGCGCATCGTCCCGCGGTTGCGCCTGCAGGTCGGCGACCACGGGGTCGTCGGGGCGGCCCGGTTCTACACCGACGTCTTCCGCCCCTTCGAGGAGGCGGGCCTGGAACTCGGGGCGACCGGGGGCACGGCCACCGACGAGGGCGTGGACCTTTTCGTCGCCGGCATGCGACTGCACCTCACCGACGCCGCCGACGCCGCCGATACCTCCGGCGCCGAGGGGATCTCTCCTGCGACCAACATGATGGTCAACGTCGACCCGTCGTTCTTCGGCTGGTCACCGGACGCCACCCCGGAGGCGCAGCAGGCGGCGCAGGCGCGCGCACGCGCGGTCCTCGACACCATCTGGGAGGGACTCGCCGAGGACGCCCAGGCCGTACTCATGCCCTTGGACGAGTACCCCTTCAGCGCCCGCTACGGCTGGGTGCTCGACAGGTACGGGATGAGCTGGCAGGTCATGCTCACCGATCCGGCCGGGGCCCCACGCCCGGCGTTGATCCCGTCCTTCCTCTTCGGCGGGGAAGCACAGAACCGGGCCGGTGAGGCGCGCGAGCTGTGGACCGGGGTGTTCGCCGAGGTCTTCGGTCCTGACGGGGCCGGAGGCACCGGAACCGGCACCATCGTCACCTACCCGCAGGACAACGGCCCCGCGGTCGCCGGCTCGGTGATGTTCGCCGACGTGCGACTGCTCGGGACCTGGTTCTCGATGATGGACTCGGCCACCGAACAGCCCTTCACCTTCACCGACGCGGTGAGTTTCCGGGTGTACTGCGACACCCCGGTGCAGGCCGAGGTGCTCGGCCGTGAACTGGGGCTGGACGGTCACACCCGCCGCGGGGTGGACCGCTTCGGCGTGAGCTGGGAGATCCTGCTGCAGGGCTGAGCAGGACTGAAGCGGTGCAGCCTCAGCGCACCGGCAGCGGGGACGCCAGGTAGTCCGCGCCCAGCAGCGTGTCGCCCTGCCCGAAGTGCAGCACCCACACGCTGGCCTTCTTGGCACGCAGGTCCTCGACCTCGAAGCCGGCGTCCTGCGCCAGCCCGGAGACGACCGCCGGGATGATCTCACCCTGGGCGCACACCACGCTCACCGGCGCGGAACTCGCCCTGACCAGGGCCTCCATCACGGTACGAGGGGAGTGCGCCAGGGCGGCGTCGCCGAGGTTCACGTCCGTCTCGATGTCCAGGTTCAACCAGGCGGCCGTGGGCTCCACCGTGGCGCGGCAGCGCTCGGGGGTGGCCGAGGACACCGTGCGCGGACGGTAACCCTCCAGCACCGCCGGCAGGGAGGTGGCCTGCAGGTAGCCCTTCTTCGTCAGCGGTCGCAGGTTGTCGTCCTGCTTCCAGTTGTCCCGCGACATCGCCTTGGCGTGGCGCACGTAGAGCACCCGTCGGGTGCAGCCCAACGCCAGGACCTCCAGCGCAGCACCGATCACGTCGCGGTCGGCGTCGTAACTGACCTTCGCCTTCGCGTCCTCCGGGGAGAGCCAGTGCAGCTCGTCGACCTCGTTGTTGTCCTTGAAGTCGCCGCCGGTGACCTCGGCGGTCCAGTAGTAGACCACCTTCGTCTTGTTGCCCAGCGGGTAGTGCACATGGCCCAGCAGCCAGCCCAGGGTGGGGGAGTAGCCGGTCTCCTCGGCGATCTCACGGGTGGCGGTCTCCACCAGGTTCTCGCCGGGGTCGAC
The DNA here is from genome assembly GCF_052377495.1 of Corynebacterium sp. AOP36-E1-14. NCBI lineage: Bacteria > Bacillati > Actinomycetota > Actinomycetes > Mycobacteriales > Corynebacteriaceae > Corynebacterium > Corynebacterium sp. AOP36-E1-14. The sequence goes on along the minus strand of NZ_JBQSWV010000010.1, from coordinate 79,772 downwards.
CTTGCCCTTCGGCAGCGACCAGTCGTCGTAGTGGGGACGGTGGATCACCGCGATCTCGATCGCGTCCTGCCCCTCCGCGCTGCCGGCGGTCTCCGGGGCACCCGGGCCCTGGGGCACCGTGCGCCGCCACAGCACCGCACCGGCGGCGAAGACGGGGCGCTCGAACTCGTCGGCGGGGGTGCTGCCGATCCGGGCGACGTGACCGGTGACGGGGGCGGCGGGGGAGTCGTCCTCGAGGTTTCTCGAAGCCAGCGAGGTGGACAGGTCTCCGGTGCCGGTGTGGCTGATCAAGGGTGACGCCTTCCCGAGCGCACCGGTCCGGTCGTGCCGTCACCACGGACCGGGTGCGTCATGGTTCAATGTTGGGGAGCAGATACGGCGGAATCTCTTCCTCTCACCCACATTAGCGGTGACCGGTGTGGGGCACGTAGTCGGGAAGTCCCCGGCATAAGGCGACACCACCCGATGACGGCGACCGCCACCCACGACACAGAGGAGCACGGCAGATATGGTTCGCGTAGCGGTGATGGGCTCCGGCTCCTGGGGGACGACGGTGGCCAAGGTCTGCGCGGACACCGAGGCAGGTGCGCGCTCGGCACCGACCGGCTCGGCGGCACGTCCGGCGGTCACGCTGTGGGCCCGTCGCCCGGAGATCGCCGAGGAGATCAACCGGGACCACACCAACGGTACCTACCTGCCGGACACCGTCCTGCCGTCCTCGATCGGCGCGACCACCGACGCCGCCGAGGCGCTGGACGGCGCCGACGTCGTCTTCCTCGGCGTCCCTTCGCAGTCGCTGCGCGCCAACCTGGAGCAGTGGCGGGACCTCATCCCGTCCGACGCGACGCTGGTCAGCCTCGCCAAGGGCATCGAGCACTCCACCGGACGACGGATGAGCGAGGTCATCGCCGAGGTCGCCGAGGTCGACGCCTCACGCGTGGCGGTTCTCTCGGGGCCGAACCTGGCGGTGGAGGTCGCCCGCCAGCAACCCGCCGCCAGCGTGGTGGCCTGCACCGACGACCGCCGCGCCCGGCTGGTGCAGTCCGCCCTGGCCACCGCCTACTTCCGCCCCTACACCAACGACGACGTCATCGGCTGCGAGGTCGGCGGCACGTGCAAGAACGTCATCGCCCTGGCCTGCGGCATGGCCGCCGGCATGGGCATGGGGCACAACACCATCGCCACCGTGATCACCCGCGGGCTCGCCGAGATCACCCGCCTGACCGTGGCCCTCGGCGGCCAGGAACGCTCCATGGCCGGCCTGGCGGGCATGGGCGACCTGGTGGCCACCTGCAACTCCCCGCTGTCGCGCAACCGCACCTTCGGCGAGCGCCTCGGCATGGGCGAGTCCCTGGACCAGGCCTCCGGTGCGACGAAGGGACAGGTCGCCGAGGGCGTGATCTCCAGCATGTCCGTCGCCGAGCTCGCCGAGGCACACGGGGTGGAGATGCCGATCACCCGCCAGGTCGTGCGGGTCTGCCACCACGGCGGGGACGTGCCGACCGCCATCCGCGACCTGATGGGACGCACGAAGAAAGCCGAGTGACCGCCGGGGCCGCCCCGGGCGCTACACTTGGTCCCCGTGAATACCCCCACGAACCAGGCGAAAACCACCGTTGCCGTTGTCTACGGAGGTCAGAACACCGAACACAGCGTGTCCTGCATCTCCGCCGGTGCGGTGATGGCCCACCTCGACCCCGACCGTTACGACATCGTGCCGGTCGGCATCACGCGCGACGGCGTGTGGGTCAAGGGAACCACTGACCTGGACGCCCTGAGCGTCCACGACCGGGAACTGCCGGAGGTCACCGGCGGCCGTTCGGTGAACTTCGACCTCGGCGGCAGGGGAGGCCGGGGAGGACGCCGCGGCGGGCAGCTGCGCTTCGGCGACGGTTCCCTCTACGCTGAGGTGGACGTGGTCTTCCCCGTCCTGCACGGGGTCAACGGCGAGGACGGCACCGTCCAGGGCCTGTTCGAGCTCGCCCACGTGCCCTACGTGGGCAACGGCGTGTTCGCCTCCGCGGCGTGCATGGACAAGCAGTACACCAAGGCCGTCGCCCGCCACGCCGGCGTGCCCGTCGGTGACGAGGTCATCGTCACCGAGCGGCGCGTCCTCACGCCCGAGGAGCAGGACGCCCTGGGGCTGCCGGTGTTCGTGAAGCCGGCACGCGGCGGCTCGTCGATCGGCATCTCGAAGGTCGACGACTGGGCCGACTTCCCGGCTGCCCTGGAGACCGCGCTGGCCGCCGACGACAAGGTGCTCGTGGAGTCCATGCTGCAGGGACCGGAGGTGGAGTGCGGTGTGCTGCAGTACCCGGACGGCACGATCCAGGCGTCCTACCCGTCGATGCTGATGGGCACCGGTGACGGGCCGGAGGGCTTCTACGGTTTCGACACCAAGTACCTCGACGACATCATCACCTACGAGATCCCCGCGCCGCTGCCCGACGAGCAGGTCGCCGAGGTGCGCCGTCTGGCGGTGGAGACCTTCCGCGCCCTGGGCTGCTCGGGCCTGGCGCGCGTGGACTTCTTCGTCACGCCGGACGGTCCGGTGCTCAACGAGCCCAACACCATGCCGGGGTTCACCCCGATCAGCATGTACCCGAAGATGTTCGCCGCCAGCGGGGTGGAGTACACCGACCTGCTGGACATCCTCATCGCTCACGCCCTGGCGGGGTAGGCCCGGGTAGCGCGGGGCGGCACGCCACTAGCGTCGTCGCCGGGTCGCCGGGTCGCAGGGGGGCAGAGGGGGCAGAGGGGGCAGAGGGGGGCACTGTCATCTGAGTCATGCCCCAGGGCAGAAAACCGCCGGGATCTGGCCTGGGGCATGACTGAGATGACATGTGGTCGAGAGGAGCGCCCGGCCTAGCGCTCGGCGGTGCGCTCCAGATGCCCGTCGATGGCCTCGGACACCGCGGTGAGCACACTGTTGCCCGCGTCCAGCGGCAGCGAGACCGCCACGGTCTCGGCGTAGCCCAGCGCGTACCAGACTCCGGCGGTGGACCCCTCGGCCAGCGCGGTGTCCTGGAACCACGGCACCTCGTCGATCTGCGTCAGCTGTGCGCCGGCCTCGTAGCTGTCGGGCAGCTCCACGCCACAGCGCAGCACCACCGGTTCGCGGGCCTCGGCGACCCACACCAGCGAGCCCTCCGGTTCCCCGGATCCCATGCGACGGTACTCGCCGAGGGAATCGGGCAGGGCGTCCTCGAGGGCGGTGCAGGACGCGGCGTCGGCGTCGTCCTGCTCGGCGAGCCCGGCCAGCGGTACGTCGCCGGGGGTGGGGGCGTCGGTGTCGTCGCCGTGGGCGCTGATCGACTCGCCGACACCGGAGAGGTCGGCGGCGGTGAGCCGGCCGTCGGTGGTCACGGCGACCACGGGGGAGTGCCCCACGGCGTACCAGGTGGTCAGCCCGGATCCCGGGGTGGCGTCGGCGATGGGAAGCCACTGTTCGCCGCCGGACTCCTCGGTGGAGCTGAGTTCGGTGTACTGGGCGGGGGCGCCGACCCCGCAGCGCAGGGAGAGCTCGGTGCCGCCGCTGTCGCGGTAGCCGGCGGACCCCTCGGGGGCGGGGTCGGCGACCCCGACGTCGCGGTAGTCGCCGATGCGGTCGGGCAGGTCGCCGGTGATGTCGGCGCAGGCGGAGCTGTCGGCGTCCGGCGCGTCGACCGGGCCCATGGCGACGAGGGTGTAGACGCTGCGGTCCACGAGGATCTTCGCTCCGACGAGGACGAAGACCACGAACACCACCGCGATCAGCAGGGCGAGGGCGACACCGCTGCGTCGTGGCATTCCGTGTCCGGAGGTGCTGCTACCCTGATCGGTGACCTTAGACCGTGAAGACATGCGGATGATTCTACGGCCCCGCGGGTGCAGGACCCGACCGCCGGGGCCGGTGAACCGTTCCGGCAGTCGTGTCACCCACGGTGTGTGATGATTCGAGGAGACCGATGACGGCAGACACCTCCGGCAAGCTCACCGTGGCGCAGGCCGGTGAGGCGGCGACGATCGCCGCCATCCGTGAGGCGGCGCCCAGCGAGATCAACGGTGACGACGCCGCCGTGCTGGACCCGGCCCCGCCGAACTCCCGGCACCTGGCGACCACGGACGTGCTGGTGCAGGGCGTGCACTTCCGTTTCGACTGGTCCACCCCCTTCGAGGTTGGTGCCAAGGCGGTGACGCAGAACTTCGCCGACATCCAGGCGATGGGCGGACGTCCGACGGCGGTGCTGATGTCGCTGGCCACCCCGCCGGACCTGGAGCTGGAGATGGTCTCGGAGATCGCCCGCGGTATCGGGGAGACCGCCGCACCCTGGGCGGTGGAACTTGTCGGTGGCGACGTGGTGTCCTCCACACAGCTGGTGGTCTCGGTCACGGCGGTCGGTGTGCTGGCCGGCCCGGACCCGGCGATGACGATCACGGGGGCGGAGCCCGGCCACGAGGTGATCGCCAGCGGGGTCATCGGGCATTCTGCGGCCGGTGAGGCGATCCTGCGGTACTTCGGTTCGCGTGAGGCGGTGCCGGACAACGCCGTGCTGCAGGACCTGGTGCGCCGTCACTGCGCCCCGGAGCTGGTCGTGGGCCGTGGTTCGGTGGCCAGGGCGGCGGGGGTGTCGTCGATGACGGACAACTCCGACGGGCTGCTGCGCGACCTGACGACCCTGGCGGAGCGTTCCGGCGTGCAGCTGGACCTGGACGGGGCGTCGTTGACGCCGGACGCGCAGCTCTACTACGCCGGTGAGGTTCTCGGCGTGGACCCGTGGCAGTGGGTGCTCACCGGTGGGGAGGACCACACGTTGGTGGGCACCACGGCGAAGGACGTGCCGGCGGGCTACCGCAGGCTGGGTGTGGTGCACGAGGTGTCCGGCGGGTCCGACCTGCCGCGGGTGACGGTCGACGGCCAGCCGCCGATCTACACGGGAGGCTGGGACTCCCTTGGCTGACACGGGTACAGGTACAGGCACAGGTACAGGCGAGCCGCAGGACGAGCTGGCGGGTCGCATCCTGGCGACGGTGCACCCGTCGTGGCGCAACGAGCTCGCCGCGTCCGGCCTGCGGGCCGGCGCGCTGGAGTCGATGGCGCAGTGGACCGCCGGGCGTATCGCCGAGGGCGAGGACGTCCAGCCGGCGCCGCAGAACATCTTCCGCGCGCTGGCGGGTCCGGCGACCGGCACACGGGTGCTGATCCTCGGCCAGGACCCGTACCCCACCCCGGGGCACGCGGTGGGCCTGTCGTTCTCCTCGACGGCGGACACCTCACCGGTGCCGAAGTCGCTGGTGAACATCTTCACCGAGTACGAGTCGGACCTGGGGCTGCCGCGGCCGCGTACGGCGGACCTGTCGCCGTGGACGAACGCCGGGGTGATGCTGCTCAACCGGGTGCTGACCGTGCGCGCGGGGTCGGCGAACAGTCACCGCGGCCAGGGCTGGGAGGAGATCACCGCGGCGGTGGTGCGCAGTCTGGCGTCCCGTCCGCTCGTGGCGGTGCTGTGGGGTCGTCAGGCCCAGGACATGGCCGACGTCGTGGGGCGCGATCGCTGCATCCTGTCGCCGCACCCGTCGCCGCTGGCGGCCTACCGCGGGTTCTTCGGCTCGCGCCCGTTCACCCGCGCGAACGACCTGCTCGCCGAGCAGGGTGCGGACCCGGTGGACTGGGACCTGTCCGGTCAGGAGCAGGCATGCTGACCGGGGCACACGTCGCCAGCTGGGCGGAGCAGGCCGCCGCGGGCCTGGCGGAGCACAAGGACGAGATCAACGAACTCAACGTGTTCCCCATCCCGGACTCCGACACCGGGTCGAACATGACCGCCACGATGGGTTCGGCCGTCGACCGCATGCACCAGGACCATGGTCGGGCCGGGTCGCAGGCCGTCGCCGCGACGAGTGTGGCGGACGTCGCGGCCTCGCTGGCCGCCGGTGCGGTCACCGGTGCCCGCGGCAACTCCGGGCTGGTGCTGAGCCAGTTCCTGCGGGCGTTGGCGGACTCCGCCGCCGCCTCGGGCAAGGACGCCCTGTCGGCCGGTGCGATCCCCGGGATGCTGCACCGGGCGGAGAAGCTCGTGCGTCGGGCGGTGTCCGCCCCGGTGGAGGGCACGATCATCTCGGTGCTGCACGCCGCGGCGGAGGCGTCCTCGGCGATCGTCGCCGAGCGTGAGGGCACCGGGCAGGACGCCTCGGAGGTCAGTGCGGTGGACATCGCCTGCGCCGCGCGCGACGCCGCGGCCGAGGCCCTCACCGAGACCACCGCGCAGCTGCCCGCCCTGGCGTCTGCCGGGGTCGTCGACGCCGGTGGCAGGGGACTGGTGGTCATCCTCGACGCTCTCGTCGACGCGCTCACCGATGCTTTCGCCGACACCCCGGCCGACGCCGGCCGGACCACCGCGTCCCCGCAGGACGGCTCCCGGCCGGCCGACGAGGCCGACGAGAGTGGTGCGCAGTCGTCGCAGCGGACGCCGGAGGGCGCCGCCAGGGCCGAGATCGAGGTGATGTTCACCCTGCGCGCCGACGAGGAGCACCTCGACACCCTGCGCGGCGAGCTGAACACCCGGGGCAACAGTGTGGTCATCGTGCCCGGCGAGTCCGACGGCACCTGGCGGGTCCACGTGCACACCACCGCCGGTGGCCCGCTGATCGAACTCGCCTTCGCCACCGGGGAGGTCACCGACCTGTCCCTGGAGGCCCTGCCCCTCGTCGAACCCGCCGAGGAGGAGCGTCCGAGCGCACCGGTGCTGGCCCTGGTCCCGGAGGGCGGACTGCGCGGCATGTTCGCCACCGCGGGTGCGACGGCCGGCGACACCGCCACGGTGATCGCCGAGTTCGAACGACGTGGCACCGGCTGCATCGTGCTGACCAACGGGCAGGACACCGCCGAGCTTTTCGGCCGCCTGGCGTCCTCGGACTGGGAGGCCACCGTGGTGGACACCGAGTCCTTCGTCGGAGGGCTGGCGGCCATGGCCGTCTACAGTCCCACCGCGGACCTCGACGAGAACGCAGAGGAGATGGCGGACGCCGTGTCCGCCCAACGCTGGCGTCAGACCGACGGGGCTGACGGGGCTGACGGGTCCGACGTCGCCGACCTGGTGGCCACGATGGTCACCGGGCTGCTTGCCGACGGTGGCGAACTGGTCACCGTCCTGTACGACCTCGCAGGAGAGGACGGCGAGGTCGGGACGGGGGAGGACGGCGCAGGGGGCGCCGACCCCGTCGCGTCCGCCATCGAGTCCCTGCGCGCCGAGCACCCGGGTGTGGAACTGCACTCCTACCGCGTCCGCGGGTTGGGGACCGGCGTGCAGGTGGGGGTGGAGTGAATGCTCGGGTGGGATGATCCGCGGCCCTTGAGCCTGGTGGTCTCGCCCGAGCGCGCCCGCAAACTCGCGGGCAAACCCGGGCTGTCGACCCTGGGACAGGCGTTGATGAACTTCCCGGTCAGCTACGTGCACACCAGCGGCACCGGGGCCATGACAGATGGGACAGACGGGCCAGGCGCGAGCGCCGGGGAGGTGTGGACGGACGCCCTCGTCGAGGGCGAACTGCTGACCTGCCTCGGCGAGGTCACCTGGTCGCAGCTGCAGGACAACCGTGGGCGCAAGGGCCCGCGGGAGATCCTCGCCTTCCGTGTCCGGGTCAACGGGGAGGACTTCTCCTCGGCCCTGTTCGGTGCCGCGCGCAGCCACCAGCCGTTCATCACCGTGGGCGCCAAACTCATGCTGTCGGGCAAACTCAAGCTCTTCCGCGAGGAGTGGCAGCTGCGCAACCCCAGCTACATCACCCTGCACCCCGGGCCCGGCCCGGACGGGCGCCCCCTGGAGGGGGAGGCCTACGAGGCGGCGTTCGGCGCCTTCGGCCCGCTGGAGACCATCGTCGAGGTCGCCGGGGGCATGCGCGCGGCGCAGGAGATCCTCTCCGTGCCGTGGCTGCCCACGTATCCGCGGCGCACCGGGACCACCGGTGCCGAGGTCATGGCGGTGACCGCCCACGTCCTCGACGCGATGGGACGGCCCGCCGACATGCTGCCCGCGCCGTCCGACGCGACAGGCGCACCGCGCTGGCCGGCGGTGCAGGGCCGGGCGCTGGTGGACTTCGCCACCGCCCTGCACGACATCCACCGTCCCCCGGAGGAGACGTCCGGCCTGGGGTCGGAGGTACCCGCGCAGGACGCCCGCACCCGGCTGAAGTTCAACGAGGCTCTGGCGTTGCAGCTGGTCATGGCGTTGCGTCGGGCCGACACCACCGCCCGCCACGGGCGTGCCGTGGTGGCGATCGAGGACGAGTCGCGCTACTCCACGCTGGTGCGCGCTCTGCCCTACGAACTCACCGAGGCCCAGCAGGCGGCCCTGGACACCATCGGGCAGGCCATGGGCACCGAGTCGCCGATGAGCATGCTGCTGCAGGGCGACGTGGGCTCGGGCAAGACGATCGTCGCCCTGCTGTCGATGCTGCGCGTCGTGGATTCCGGCGCCCAGTGCGCCTTCCTGGCGCCCACCGAGGTCCTCGCCGCCCAGCACTACCGCACCCTGACGGGACTGTTGGCGGGCACGGGTGTGACCGTCTCGTTGCTGACCGGGTCGCAGCCGGTGTCGGAACGCCGTGACACCCTGCTCGACGTCATCTCCGGCACCACCGACATCGTGGTCGGCACCCACGCGGTGATCCAGGACGCCGTGGAGTTCTACGACCTGGGCATGGTCGTCGTCGACGAGCAGCACCGCTTCGGCGTGCGCCAGCGTGACAAGCTGCGCGAGGAGTCCCCGGTGGAGCGCACCCCGCACCTGCTGGTGATGACCGCCACACCGATCCCACGCACCGTGGCGATGACCATGTTCGGCGACCTGTCGATGTGCACCCTCGACACCTCCCCGGCAGGGCGTGGCGTGGTGCACACGCACGTGGTGCCGATGTGGAAACGCTCCTGGGTCGAGCGGCTGTTCGCCGTGATCCGTGAACAGGTCGCCGACGGGCACCGAGTGTTTGTGGTGGTGCCGAAGATCGAGGGGTTCGGCGGGGTCGACGACGTGGCCGACCGGTTGGAGGCCGGCCCGCTGCAGGGTCTGCGCATCGGCCGGCTGCACGGACGCATGACCGACAAGGCCGAGGTGATGGACGAGCTGGCCAGCGGCGCGGTCGACGTGCTGGTATCCACCACCGTCGTCGAGGTCGGTGTCGACATCCCCGACGCCACGGTGATGGTGATCATGGACGCCGAGAACTTCGGCGTCAGCCAGCTCCACCAGCTGCGCGGCCGGGTCGGGCGAGGCACGGCCGAATCCCTGTGCTTCCTGACGACCACGGTGAACCCGGAGGCGGAGGAGACCACCCCGGTCGCCGCGGCGTCCTACCGGCGGCTGGAGGCCGTCGCCGCAACCACCGACGGCTTCGCACTGGCAGAACTCGACCTGCGTACCCGCACCGAGGGCGACGTCCTGGGCGAGCACCAGTCCGGTGCCCGGGACCGGCGGGCCCGGCTGCTCGACCTCGCCGAGGACGGCGAGACCGTCGCCGAGGCACGCCGCTACGCCGAGGACCTCGTCGCCTACGACGAGCCCCTGGCGCGCACCCTGGCGGCAGACTTCACCGAAGGCGACCAGGAGTACATCGAGCGCAGCTGACCGGAGCTGGCTGGAGTCGGCTGGAGTTGGCTGGAGTCGGCTGGAGTTGGACGGCAGTGGAGTTGGGCGGCGGGTGCGAACCCCGGCACGATAGAATCAGCGACCATGGACATTCACGCCCCCTTTGCCGGGATCGTCAGATTCGCCGTCGAGGACGGCCAGACCGTCGCCACGGGAGACCGACTCGCCGTGGTCGAGGCCACCAAGCTCGAGAGTGCCGTGGACGCCCCGGGGCCCGGCGTGGTCCGCCGTGGGGCCGTGGAGGACTACGCGCGCGTCGACGGCGGGGACCTGATCCTCGTCCTCGGGGAGGCCTGATCCGCCGTGACACGCATCATCTCCGGCACCGCACGCGGCCGGAAGATCAAGGTTCCCGCCGACGTCACCCGTCCCACCGCCGACCGGGCGCGTGAGGGACTGTTCTCCTCGCTGCAGGTCCGCTTCGGCTTCGAGGGCGAGGTCGTGCTCGACCTGTTCGCCGGTTCCGGTGCCCTGGGCCTGGAGGCCGGTTCGCGCGGCGCCGCCGAGGTCACCCTGGTCGACGACAACCACCAGGCCTGCGAGACGATCCGTGCCAACGCCGCGACCGTCGGACACCCGAACGTGCACGTGGTGGAGGCCAAGGCGTCCAGCTTCCTGGGCACCGCGCCGCACAACCGTTTCACCATGGTGCTCGCCGACCCGCCCTACGACCTCTCCGACGAGGCCGTCGACGAGATGGTCGCAGCCCTGGTGCCCACGCTGATGCGCGACGCCGTCGTCGTGATCGAGCGGCACGTGGCCTCGGCGGAGGTGAGCTGGCCGGAAGGTTTCGAGAAGACCAACCAGAAGCTCAAGAAGCGCACCTACGGCATCGCGCGCATGGACATGGCCATTTGGCGCGGCGACGGGGAGTAAGCGCAGCAGGGGACAGCCGGTAGGGGAGAACACGGAGCGGTAGGATCGGCGGCATGCGAGTCTGCTGCCCCGGGTCCTTCGACCCCGTCACCAACGGTCACCTCGACATCTTCACGCGCGCCGCGCGCAACTTCGACGAGGTGACCGTGCTGGTGACCTACAACCCGAACAAGTCCGGCCTGTTCACCGCCGAGGAGCGCGTGACGTTGATCCGTGAGGCACTGGACGCCAGTGGTTCCCCGGAGGCGTCGCGGATCACCGTGGACACCTGGGACCGGCTGCTGGTGGACTATCTCACCGACAACAAGATCCCGGCGATGGTCAAGGGGCTGCGCAGTTCCCTGGACTACGAGTACGAGCTGCCGATGGCACAGATGAACCAGCGGCTGTCCGGGGCGGAGACCTTCTTCCTGCTGACCAACCCTCAGTTCGGCTACGTGTCCTCGACGATCTGCAAGGAGGTCGCCAAGTACGGCGGGGACGTCAATGGCCTGCTGCCGGAGAACGTCGCCGCCGCGGTGACCGCCCGTTACGGGGCCTGACACGCCCGCCTGACACCCGGCCGACACCCGAGGGGGTGTGGCGTCTGCGTGTCACACCCGTACCGTCCGCCCCATTTCTGGCATGCTGGAACGCATGTACAAGACTTTCCAGGGCCTCGATGACCTCCAGAACATGGTTGACCAGGCGTACGGCGTTCCGATGACCTCCAACTGCATGGTCCCGCGCCGCGAGGTCCAGGACCTTCTCGACGAGGTGCGCACCGCCATCCCCGTGGAGATGGACGACGCGCAGGACGTCCTCGACCACCGCGACGGCATCATCGCCAACGCCGAGGACGAGGCGGACACCCTGGTGCGCGACGCCGAGGCGCAGCGCGACCGGATCCTCGAGGAGGCACGCCGCCAGGCCGAGGACATGGTCACCGACGCCGAGGAGCGCGCCCACTCCACCGTGGCCCGCGCCGAGTCCGAGGCCGACCGCCTGGTCTCCGACGCCCGTGCCGAGTACGAGCAGACCACCACCCGCGCCGAGGCGGAGGCCGAGCGTCTGGTCACCGCCGGCAACGAGTCCTACGACCGCTCGGTCAACGAGGGCATCGCCGAGCAGCAGCGCCTGGTCGGAGAGTCCGAGGTCGTGCGCGTCGCCGAGGACGAGTCCCGCCGCATCGTGGAGTCCGCCCACTCCGACTCCGACCGTCTGCGCCGCGAGTGCGACCACTACGTGGACTCCACCCTGGCCCAGTTCGAGGAGTCGCTCACCGGGACGCTGCGCACCGTCTCGCGCGACCGCTCGGCGCTGCGCAAGGGTGCCGGGGTGTCCGGCACACGCCACGGGGACGCGGCGGGACGTGAGCCGGCCCGTCGGGAGCCGCGCGGCGAGTACCGCGACGACTACCGGGAGGCTCCGCGCGAGGAGTACCGGGACGGCTACCGCGACTGATTCGCACTACCCCCCGTCGCGAGGGTAGAAACATGGTGTGAGTAACGATCCTTTCCTCCTCGATGTCCGTGAGCCGCTCCAGTCCGTCGGCGTGCCCCACCATGTGACCACCACCGGTACAGCGACCGTCCGGCTGGGCGGGGAGATGCTCGGCATCGCCGAGGGCGCGCAGGTCGAGGTCGTCGCCGACATCACGAACCTGGGGGAGTCCCTGCTGGTCGACGCCACCGCGTACGCTCACGCCACCGGCCAGTGCTCCCGCTGCCTCGGCCCCATCGAACGCGAGATCTCCCTGCACGTCAGCGACGTCTTCGGTATGACCCCGGACTTCATCTCCGGGGAGGACGCCGAGGAAGGCGACGAGCCGAACCTGGTCGAGAAGGACCGGGCGGACGTCACCCAGCTGCTCCTCGACGAGGCCGGCCTGAACCTCCCGTTCAACCCGGTCTGCGCCGACTACGGGCTGACCTGCTCGGACGCCACCCCGGAGCCGGACGGCGTGTCCGGCGAGGAAGAGGTCGTGGACCCGCGCTGGGCGGCGCTGGCCGAGAAGTTCGGCGACGTGAGTGACGACGATGACGAGAAGCCGGGGGAGGACGCCTGATGGCACGCAAGCGTCGTCTCACCGGTGAGGCCGCCTTGGAGGCGGCCTTCACGAAGACCGACCACGGCCCGCTGAAGGAGGCGTGGGGGGTCGACCTGCCGGACGACATGCTGTGTCTGGCGTTGTCGCACCGCTCCTTCGCCAACGAGAACGGCAACCTCCCCAACAACGAGCGCCTGGAGTTCCTCGGCGACGCGGTGCTGGGTCTCAGCGTCGCCGAGCAGCTCTACGTGCAGTTCCCGGAGCGCTCGGAGGCCGACATCTCCAAGATGCGTGCCGGTGTGGTCAACATGTACGCCCTGGCGGACGTGGCGCGCGAACTCGGCATGGGCGACAACATCCTGCTGGGCCGCGGTGAGATGCTCACCGGCGGCAACGACAAGCACTCCATCCTCGCCGACTCAGTGGAGGCGATGCTCGGGGCGATCTACCTGGTCCACGGTTTCGCCACCGCCCGCGAGGCCGTGCTGCGCATCTTCGCCGAGCGCATCACCACGGCGCCGTCCACCGGTCTGACCATGGACTGGAAGACCGTGCTGCTGGAGAAGCTCAGCGACCTGCGCATCGGCGGCGACCCCGTGTACGCCTCCGAGGCGTCCGGCCCCGCCCACGACCAGACCTTCAACGCCACCGTCACCATCGGTGACCAGGTACGTGGGCGGGGTATCGGCCACACGAAGAAGGAGGCCGAGCACCACGCCGCCCGCGAGGCCTACAAGGCCCTGAGCTGACCTGAGCCGCCATCATGCCTGAGCTTCCCGAGGTCGAGGTCGTGCGCGCCGGCCTGGCCGAGCACATCCTCGACGCGACGTTCCTGCACACCGAGGTGCTGCACCCGCGTGCGGTGCGCGGACAGGACGGGGGAGCGTCCGCCCTGGTCGCCGGATTGGACGCGGCGGTCGTGTCGCAGGTCTGCCGCCGCGGCAAGTACCTCTGGCTGGAGCTGGGGAGTCGTGGCAACCTGTTGGTGCACCTGGGCATGTCCGGGCAGATGCTGCTCGGGGAACCGGGGCAGGTCGTCTCCCCGCACGTGCGGATCCGCTCGCGCCTGGCGACGGTCGACGGAGGAGCGTTGGAGCTGACCTTCGTCGACCAGCGCACGTTCGGACGCTGGGAACTCGCCGACGGTGACCCCGTCCCACACATCGCGGTGGACCCGCTCGACGCGTCCTTCGACGAGGTGGACACCGCCCGGGCGATCCGTCGGAAACGCTCGGAGATCAAGCGGGTGCTGCTGGACCAGACGGTGGTCTCCGGAATCGGGAACATCTACGCCGACGAGGCATTGTGGGACGCCGGCGTGCACCCGCGTAAGCGCGCCAGCGCGATGCGGCAGCAGGACGTCCTGCGCGTCCTGCAGTGCGCCCGTGAGGTCATGGAGCGCGCCCTGGCGGCCGGCGGGACGACCTTCGACGACCTGTACGTGAACGTCAACGGGGCGTCCGGGTACTTCTCGCGGTCGTTGAACGCCTACGGGCGGACGGGGGAGCCGTGCCACCGGTGCGGGACGCCGATGGTGCGCGAGCAGTGGATGAACCGGTCCTCGCACTTCTGTCCGGTGTGTCAGCGACGATCATAGGCGAGAGCGGACTTGTGGTCTTGCCTTCCTGCCGCCGCCCGTGCGGTGACGCTCATGACTCTGATCGGTATGGCGTGCTGGCCGCACACCATGCCGCAGCTCGCGCATTTCCTCCTGCCCGACGCTACTGACGAGCACAGGCACGAAGTCATGCGGGCGCGTGTCGTCGAGTTCGCGCGGCATGGACTCGGCATGAGTTGACCGAGTCCGGTTATCGGGCAGGGCTGGCGACCCGTGGTGCATCACAGCGGCCCTCGATAGCATCGGATGCATGATCACTTCAGTAGCCTCGGCCGTGCTCTACGTTAGCGATCAGGACTCCGCTCTGGAGTTCTACCGGGACGTTCTCGGTTTCGATGTCGTCATGGATGCAGATATGGGCGAAGGGTCGCGTTGGTTGGAGGTCAAACCTTCCGACGCCCAAACGTCCCTCGTCCTCGCCTCGGCTGAGTCGTTCGGAAAACAGCCCGGTGAAGGCGCATTCCTGACGTTCGCCGCCGACGATGTTGCGGCCACCGTTGAAGAAATGCGTGCTCGGGGTGCGACGACCTCCGACGTTACTCGCGAGCCCTGGGGTACCTACGCAACGGTCGACGCTCCCGATGGCCACAAGCTCCAGTTCAACGAGCGCCCCCAGAACTAACTGTTCTTCCAGGTCTCCACGAGGCCGACGATCCAGCGGACGAATGTGAAAAGCCCGTAGCAGGCCCCGAAAAGTCCCACGGCGACCACGAGCCAGCGCCCGTTCCCGAACCACACGCTCCCGTCCACGTTCAGCGCCCGTTGCGCGCCCGTGATGAGGTCACCGCTGCGGAGTTGGCCTCGGCTTATCGAGCCAACGCCTTGGTCGACGCTCACCGGGATGACCCGGAGTTCGGGTCGAGATTCCTCGCCGAAGAAGCCCGCGCCACCGGCGAAGGGATCTGTGAGCGGACCGCGTGGCGGATCTGCCGGAACAACCAGGGGTGGTCAGTGCTTGGTAAGAAGCGGGGGAGAACGGGAAACTTCCCCGGTCCGCCCGTGCTCGACGATCTGGTGAAGCGGGACTTCACGGCCGATCTCGTCATGTATTCGCCGCGGACGTGCCGAATGAGTTGTGGCTGACGGACATCACGGAGCACAACACCGCCGAGGGCAAGCTCTACCTCTGCGCGATCAAGGACATGTTCTCTGGTTGGATCGTGGGGTACTCGATCGGCTCGCGGATGGAGTCGCGTCTGGCCGTCCGAGCCCTGGATAACGTGGTGGCGATGCGTGGCGACGTCGCCGGCTGCATCGTGCACAGCGATAGGGGCAGACAATTTCGTAGTCGGAAGATGCTTCGCACACTGGCCCGTCACCGGATGGTCGGATCGATGGGCAGAGTCGGATCGAGCGGAGATAATGCCGCCATGGAGAGCTTCTTCGCCCTGCTGCAGAAGAACGTCCTTGACCGCCGCGCCTGGACCACGCGTGAGCAATTGCGGATCGCGATGGTGACCTGGATCAATCGAACTTACCACCGACGTCGCCGACAGGCCCGCCTGGGCCGTTTGACGCCCATCGAATTCGAGAACATCATGAACACGACCGTCGCACTGGCGGCGTGGGTACAACCTGTTACCTAAACGTGCAGCAGTCCCAAGACACCTTGACTCAATGAAACTGAAAATCCAAGGCTGCCTATCTGCACGTTCTCCCGCCGGCCACTGCCCATAGGTGTATCAAGGTTCGAAATCGAGGGTCAGGTCGGTAGCACCACGCAGAGCGGTAATTTTCTTAGCTTCGTGCTCAATATCTTCTTTGACGCGTGCTGTGAGGCGGTCAAACGGCGCAACTACAAGCCTGAATTTATTCCCATTCTTACGGGGACGCCAAGTGCCGATTATCGCACCATCCGAGAGTACCGTGCCGGGATCACCGACAGGCTTCCACACTGTCTTGTGGAACTTCTTGTCGACGATGGTCTCGCGGTCACGCAACTGCGTGTACGGATCGCGAGGCGGGAGCAGGCGCAGCCCTTGCATTGGAGGGGATGTCTGGAGAGCGTCGACATCATCGGTCAGCATCCATGTCTTGCGACCAAAATTGATCGGAGTCAACTCGTCTTCGACGAGACCCCACCAAGGTTCAGCGTCACCGGCTCGGACCCCCAACCACTTGGCGAAGTCCGCTTTGGTCGATGGGCCGTAGCAGTGCAGATAGCGGCGCAGAAGCTCCGCCCGGGCCGTTTCCGGGTCGACGTCCGGGATTGGCGTGCCCAACCATTCCTCGACCAACACGAACGGGGCCGCGTTGTCCTCCCGTGGAGCAAGGCAGACTACGCCTTGTAGGGTGAGGATCCGGATGCAGAAGTGCACGATGGCCTCGCCGAGGGGCTGGCCAGCGGCATGGGGGCCTTCTTGGTTCCGCAAGCGGCGCTTCTTCGTCGGCAGAGTGTCGGCGACCCGTTCCGCGATAGCGGCTCCAAGCTCGTCGATCGCCAGGCGGCGACCGGTCAGTACTGTGCCGATCTCGGCTCTAGTCAGCTCGACTACTTCAGTGAGGCTGAGCTCGAGCTCGTCTACCGATGGGCTTGCCCCTCGGATGAACTGGCGCATCGTCTCTTCAGTCGGCGGCAGCACTCCAGTGGTGAACACCGGTGCGTCGCGTGTAGGGAAGAAGAACGGCGACCCGCGCATGCACCAGCTCTGCAACAGGTTCTTGTCATCGCCTACGCGTTTGTCGACCAGTTCCTGTGAGACACCCTGCGCCCGAGCATGCAACGAGAGCAATGCCGAGCCAGGAGGGCTGTTCTGGATGCCACTTGCGCCAACGACATCGAGCAGGCGGTGCTGCTCGACTCGGTCCGTTAGGTGATGGGCATGCAACCGGAAAGCGTTGACCTCGGATCTGGAAACCTTCACATCCACTCCCTGAGCCTACCGGTAGCTATCCGAGGGCGCACAGTTTTCTGCGTGCATCTGGCCACTAGAGCGCGCAAGCTACATCGCAGCGGTACTTTCTTCGCAGACGGCTGAATGGGTACCTTCCGGCTTGCTTCGGCTGGCAGACTCGGCCGCTCTGTCTGGCTGGAAGTCGGCCTTCGGGGTCAGCGGGCGGCTCTCGACGTCGGATCCTTCGACGACGAGGGCCAGTTCCTGAGCGAATGCACCACGAGATCTACCTCAGTGACGTCCGCCGCGTGGCCCCGGAGAAGCTCCGCACCATTCTGAGGCAGCCCGTTAGCTCTGCGTAGTGGGCACACGGGTGACCGGCGCGCTGGCAGGGGGCTATCCGCGGTTGGTCGTGGCTGGACGTTGGCGGGGGGGGGGGCCGGCGGAAAAGACCCCTGAGAATAGTTGATTTCTGAACCAAATGTGTGTTCTTAGAATAGTGTTCTCTGTGGGCCACGAGTCACTTCGCGCGGCGCCGGGAATCTGGGGAGGGTGTTCGCTTCCTCCTCGGACCTCCACCTCTCTTCATCTCTCCACCTCTGACACTTCATTCCTTCAGGAGAACTCTGCCGTGCGACTGTCTCGCCGCCGTCCTACCGCCCTGGCGCCGCTCGTGGCCCTTGCCCTGGCCTTCTCGGCCCTCGCCGCCTCCCCCGTGGCAGTTGCGGCTGATCTGCCGTCGTCCGGAGGTGGCTCAGCGGATTCCTCTGGATCCTCTGGATCCTCGAGTTCTTCGGGCTCGTCGGGCTCCAGTGGATCGAGTGGCTCAAGCGGGTCATCGTCGACCTCGGCCCCGTACTCCTCGAGGACGGTGGGCAACGTCGTGGCCTTCGGCGACTCCTTCACCGCCAACTCGCACCGGTTGGTCAACAAGCACCCTGGGCTCGGCAGTTCCTACCCGAAGCAGTCAGGTTGCTTCGTAGCTGCTGACGCATGGCCCGGGTTCGTCGCGAACCAGACGGGCCGTCCCGTCCAGAACTGGGCGTGCAACACGCACACCACCGCGAACATGCTCGGCCGGGTCGACCAGGCGATCAGGGCCGGCCACGTGAACGACACCTCCACGGTCGTCTTCGCCGCCGGCATGAACGACAAGAATCAGGGCGTCGACGACGCGGTCGTCCGGGCGAATCTCGTCGCGGCGGTGGACAAGGTCCGCGCCGTCGCCCCGAAGGTTGAGGTGCTCATCCTCGGGCGCCTTGCCACCACGGGCTCCAGCCAGGTCTACTGCGACGTCAACATCATCCCGAACATGCCCACCGGCCAGCCTGCACCGCGTACCGCGTCCAACGAACGAGCCACGCAGGCCAACCAGAAGGCAGCGGCGGCGTCTGCCGGCGTGCCGTTCATCGACATCCGTTCCAAGACGATCGACAGCCATTCCAGCTGCGCGAAGGACGCCGCCCGCTACATCTCCGGGAATTGGGACATCACCACCCGCGGATTCAACATGACCTCCCATCCCTCGACTCCGGGATCCCGCTTCCTCGCCTCTCAGGTGGCAGCCGCCAGCGCTCGGTGAGAAGGGGTAGGGGAGACGTAGGGATGAATATTCTTGCTTGCATGTAATAGAGTGCTTAGCCGACTACGGTTACCCGGGATTCATTGGGCGCTTGCCGTGCTGTTTGCGCTGCAATGATCCACCACTCTCCGCCACTGACATTTCATACCTTCAGGAGAACTCTGCCGTGCGACCTCCTCGCCGCTGCCCGACGTCCTTTGCCGCGATCACGGCCCCGATTCTGGCGCTGACCATTGTTTTCGCCGCCGCCCCGACTGCCGCGGCCGACGACCTGCCGGCCTCAGGGTCTTCAGGATCGCTCGGGTCGTCCGCGACCGTTGCCGGATCCGCGGGCATCCCCACGCTGGGCACACTGTTCCCCCGGGTGAACCCGTACTCCGAGGAGACAGAGAACAACCTCGTCGCTTTCGGGGACTCCTTCACGGCCAACTCGCACTGGTTGATCAACAAGTACCCCCAGCTCGGCTTCGCCTACCCGAGGCAGGCGGGGTGCTTCGTCGCCCCGGACGCCTGGCCCGCGATGGTCGCCAAGGAGACCGGACGCCCCGTCCAGAACTGGGCGTGCAACGCCCACACCACCACCGAGATGCTCCACCGTGTCGACCTCGCGATCCAGGCCGGGCATGTCAACGACACCTCCACGGTGGTCCTCGCCGCCGGCATGAACGACAAGCGCCGGGGAACCTCGGACGAACAGATCCAGGCCAATCTCGTCGAGGCGGTGGAGAAGGTCAGGGAGGCGGCGCCGGCGGCGGAGATCCTCATGCTCGGCCGCCTGTCGACCACGGGCACCGACGAGGTCTACTGCGACCGCAACATCATCCCGAACCTGCCGTCCGGCGCTCCCGCCCCGCGCACCGCGGAGTACGAGCGGGCCACGCAGGCCAACCAGAAGGCCGCGGCGAAGACGGCGGGTGTCAGCTTCGTCGACATCCGGGACATGACCGTGGACGTCAACTCCACCTGCGCGCGCGACGCCGACCGGTTCGTCTCCGGGCTGCGTGACTGGACCACCCGCGGATTCAACATGACCGCGCACCCGTCGACCCCGGGCAGCCGCTTCCTCGCGGAGCAGATCATCGCGGCCTTCGGTGAGGACGGCGCCGCCGTCCTGCTGGACGTCATCGGCGAGGCCGGCCTGGACGGCGAGCCCGGCCTGTCGGACGTCGCCGACGAGGTCGCCGAACTGCTCGGCGACGCGGGAGCGGCCGACGGGGCGTCCGACGGGGCAATAGGCGGTGAGGCTCCTACCGACTCGGAGCAGCGATAACGCCCGGCAATGACCAGGGGGTGGCCTAATGAGGTAAACAAAAGTGATCTGCGACACCTAAGCGGGTGTTGGTACGTCGCTTTCACTGGATGCGCAGTAACGTCCCGAACATGACGGACTTCATCTCATCCATGAACGACAACATCTGGCTGGTTCTCGCCTTCATTCTCGTCACGGTCGGCCTGTACTTCGGAGTCAGGACTGCGGTCGTCCAGCTGCGGCTCTTCCCCCAGATGTTCGGGGCGGTCGCCGAGGCGCCGTACGAGGACGATGAGATGGTCGGCAAGGACCCGGAGGGGGCGGGCAAGAAGGGGATCTCGCCGTTCAAGGCCTTCACGATCTCCGCGGCCTCGCGCGTGGGCACCGGCAACGTCGCCGGCGTCGCCGTGGCGATCACCCTCGGTGGACCCGGGGCGGTGTTCTGGATGTGGGTCATCGCCATCGTAGGTGGTGCGACCTCCTTCGTGGAGTCCACCCTGGCCCAGCTCTACAAGACCCGCGACTACGCCAACAACGCCTACCGCGGCGGTCCGGCCTACTACATCACCCGAGGCCTGAACAAGCCCGTCCTCGCCGTGATCTTCGGCGTCATCATCACCGTCACCTTCGGTTTCGTCAACAACGCCCTGCAGACCAACGCCATCGTGGAATCCGTCGGACGCTCCGCCGACAACGACGGCACCGGCCTGAAGATCATCGTCGGGCTGGTCGTCGCCGCACTCACCGCCCTCATCGTCTTCGGTGGCGTGCAGCGCATCGCCTCCTTCACCCAGGTGGTCGTGCCGTTCATGGCCGTGGCCTACATCGGGCTCGGCCTCATCGTCGTCCTGATGAACCTCTCCGAGATCCCCGGTGTCTTCGCCCAGATCATCGAGCACGCCTTCGGGTTCAAGGAGATCGCCGGCGCCACCGTCGGTGCGGCGTTCGTCAACGGCATGCGCCGCGGCCTGTTCTCCAACGAGGCAGGCCAGGGCTCCGTGCCCAACGCCGCCGGCACCGCCGCGGTGTCCCACCCCGTCAAGCAGGGCCTGGTTCAGACCCTCGGCGTGTACTTCGACACCCTGGTGGTCTGCTCCGTCACCGCCTTCATCATCCTGCTGTCCAATCCGCCCTTCGGTGAGGAGATCCAGGGCTCGCCGCTGACCCAGGACTCCGTGGCCGCCCAGGTCGGCGACTGGGGCATCCACGCGGTGACCTTCATCCTGTTCTTCCTGGCCTTCTCCTCGGTGATCGGCAACTACTACCTCGCACAGTCCAACGTGGAGTACTTCACGAAGAACCCGATGGTCATGCTGGCCTTCCGTACCTTCGTGGTCATCTGCGTCTTCCTCGGCGCCATCGTCCAGCTCCCGCTCATCTGGGCCCTGGCCGACACCTTCACCGCGATCATGGTGCTCGTCAACCTCTGCGCGATCGTCCCGCTGTGCCCGGTGGTGCTCAAGCTGCTGCGCAACTACAACGAACAGCGCAAGCAGGGGCTCGACCCCGTCTTCAAGCGCAGCATGCTTCCCGAGCTGAAGAACGTGGAGTGCTGGGACGACAAGGACGACACCTTCGACGCCCAGCCGGCACGCACGCTGCGCGGCTAGAGCGGCCACCACAGCCACCATGGCAGGATTGGACGCATGAGCGAGCACCCGGAAGCACCCACCACCCGTCTCACCGCATGGGTGCACGGCCACGTCCAGGGGGTGGGCTTCCGATGGAAGACCAGGACGAAGGCCCTGGAGTTCGGGCTCACCGGATTCGCGTCCAACTACCCGGACGGCCGCGTCCTCGTCATCGCCGAAGGCTCCGAGACCGCCACGGGTGACTTGCTGAACTGGCTACGCTCCGGTGACACCCCGGGGCGGGTGGACCACGTGGTGGACTCGGTGACTGGCCCGCGTGGCGAGTACACCGGGTTCGAGACCCGCTGAGGTAAAATTCTCCGCCATGCACCTCAAGTCGTTGACCCTGAAGGGTTTCAAGTCCTTCGCGTCGGCGACGACCCTGAAACTGGAACCCGGAATCTGCGCGGTCGTCGGGCCGAACGGATCCGGTAAGTCCAATGTCGTCGACGCACTCGCCTGGGTGATGGGCGAACAGGGCGCGAAGACCCTGCGCGGCGGCAAGATGGAGGACGTCATCTTCGCCGGCGCCGGCGACCGTAAGGCCCTGGGCCGCGCGGAGGTCACCCTGACCATCGACAACGCCGACGGCGCGCTGCCCATCGACTACTCCGAGGTCTCCGTGACCCGGCGCATGTTCCGCGACGGGGCCAGCGAGTACGAGATCAACGGTTCCAAGGCCCGTCTGATGGACATCCAGGAGCTGCTGTCGGACTCCGGCATCGGCCGCGAGATGCACGTCATCGTCGGGCAGGGGCGTCTCGCCCAGATCCTGGAGTCGCGTCCGGAGGAACGCCGCGCCTACATCGAGGAGGCCGCGGGCGTCCTCAAGCACCGCCGTCGCAAGGAGAAGGCCCAGCGCAAGCTGGTGTCGATGCAAGGCAACCTGGATCGTCTGCACGACCTGACCGACGAGCTGGCCAAGCAGCTCAAGCCGTTGGCACGCCAGGCCGAGGCCGCCCAACGCGCCGAGCAGGTGCAGGCCACGATCCGTTCTAACCGGCTGCTGCTCACCGCCGACAAGGTCCGTCGGCTCTCCGAGGAACTCAACGACGCCGACGCACAGACCAAGGTCCTCGACGCCGACATCGCCGAGCTCAACGCCGAGCTCGAGGAGCACACCACCGCGCTGGCGGTCACCGAGGAGGAGCTGCGCACCGCCCTGGAGGAGGCCGAGGCGGCGAAGTCCCTGTGGTTTCGGCTGTCCACGGTCGCCGAGAAGAACTCGGCCACCCTGCGCATCGCCGCCGACCGGGCCGACGACTCCGGTGCCGACACCACCTGGACCGGCCAGGACCCCGACGAGCTCATCGCCCGCGCCGAGCAGGCGGAGGAGGAGCAGTCGGTGCTCGACGAGGAGGTCGAGCTCGCCGCGGAGCGGCTGGAGAACATCCGGGAGGACGTCGCCGCCCGTGACGAGGCCGCCCGTGAGGCCGAGCGCGAGCACCTCGCACAGGTCCGCGCGATCGCCGACCGGCGGGAGGGGATCGTCCGGCTGCTCGCCCAGCAGGACGCCGTGGACCAGCGGCGCACCGCCGCGGCCGAGGAGATCGAGAGGCTCCAGCAGTCCGTCGACGAGCAGCGCGAGGCCCTGGAGGCAACCTCGGGTTCCGAGGCGGCCGACGCCGCCGACGCGCTGGCCGAGCTGGAGAACCAGGGTGCCGGACTGGAGGACGCCGCGGCACGCGCGGCCGAGGAGTCCACCGGCGCCGACCGGCGGGTGGGGGAGTTGCGCGGCTCCGAACGCGACCTGGAACGCGCCGTCGCCTCGCTGGAGGCGTCGGTGGACGCCTGGCGCGATCAATTGCGTCCCACCGACGGTGCGGCGGTGGCGGTGCGTGCGGCCGCCGAGCGTGGGCTGGACGCGTTGCGTCCACTCGCCGACCTGCTGAGCGTGCACGACGGTTGGGAGCGCGCGGTCGCCGCGGTGCTGCCCGCCGGGCTCGCCGGCGGCGACGCCGGCTCCGTGGACTCGCTGGTGGACGCCCTGGTGGAGGCGGCGGAAGGACGCGCCGTCCTGCTCGCCGGTGACGGTGCAGCTGCCGGTGAGGGGGCGGGCGGCTCCTGGCGCCTGGACTCCACGGCGATCGCCACCTCAGACTCCCGGGCCGGCTGGCTGCTCGACCACCTGGAGGTCGACGACGCCGTGGTACCGGCCGTCACCGCCCTGCTCGTCGACGTCGTCGCCGTCCCCGGTGTCGAGGAAGGACGCCGCGTGGTCGCCGCCGACCCGCGCCTGCGCGCCGTCACCGCCGACGGTGTGCTCCTCGGCGCCGGCTGGGTCGCCGCCGGCTCCGGCGGGACGACCCCGGTGGAGCTGTCCACCCGCATCGACCGGGCGTCCGGGGAGATCGCCGAACGTCAGGCGGAACTCGCCGACCTGCAGGCCACACTCACCGGCGCCGAACAGGCCGCCGAGGAGCTGCGCACCGCCGCAGCCGGGGCGACCGCCGCGGTGCGCGACCACCGTACCCGGCTCACCGCCGCCCGCCAGCGGGCCGAGGCCGCCGAGCGCAGTGCGGGCCAGGCTCGCCGACTGCTGGACAAGGTCGTCGCCCAACGCGACGAGGCCGAAGCCCGCCGCGACGCGCTGGCCACCGAGGCCGACGAGGTCGCCGAGCGTCTGGCGCGATTGGATGAGGAAGGAGAGAGCCCCGGCGGTGACGCCGAACCGTCCACCGCAGAACGCGATGCGGCGTCCCAGGCGCTGACCCAGGCGCGCGCCATGGAGATGGAGGCCCGGCTGTCGCTGCGCACCGCCGAGGAACGCGCCGGCAACCACCGTGGACGGGCCGAGGGGCTGCGCCGCCAGGCCCGCCAGGAGACCGCGGCACGCGAGCAGTTCGAACGTGCGGCCGCGAGTCGTCGGGCAGCACGTGAGCGCGCCGCCGTCGTCGCCGAGCAGGCCAGGCGCGTGGACCTGCGCATCCGCGACGCCCTGGACCGTGCCGAAGGCACCCGGGCGCGCACCGACGAGGCGCACCGGCAGTGGCAGGGCGCACTGAATGAACGCAAGGACAAGGTCAACACCTTGACCCTGCGGTTGAACCACCTGACCAACACCTCCCACACCGCCGAGATCGCCCGCAGCCAGGCGCAGCTGCGCATCGAGCAGGCCCTGGAACAGGCCATGGACCAGCTCGGCATGAGCTCAGCCCAGCTGCTCGCCGAGGCCCCGGGCGAGGACTTCGACCGTGATCTCGCCGCCCGTGAACTCAAGCAGGCCGAGAAGTCCCTGCGTTCGCTGGGCAAGGTCAACCCCCTGGCGCTGGAGGAGTACGCCGCCCTCGAGGAGCGCCACCGCTTCCTGGCCACCCAGCTCGATGACGTGGAGAAGGCCCGCGACGACCTCGACGGGGTGATCAAGGACGTCGACGACACCATCCTCACCCTGTTCACCGAGGCGTGGAACGACGTGGAGGACGAGTTCCCCCGCGTCTTCGACACGCTGTTCCCCGGCGGCGCCGGACGCCTGGTGCTCACCGACCCCGACGACATGCTCACCACCGGCATCGAGGTCGAGGCCCGCCCGCCCGGCAAGAAGGTCAAACGCCTCTCGCTGCTCTCCGGCGGGGAGAAGTCGCTGACCGCCCTGGCGCTGCTCGTCGCCATCTTCCGCGCCCGCCCCAGCCCCTTCTACGTCATGGACGAGGTCGAGGCCGCGCTGGACGACGTGAACCTGCGTCGGCTCATCGCCCTGTTCGAGGAACTGCGCGAAGACTCGCAGCTCATCGTGATCACCCACCAGAAGCCCACCATGGACGTGGCCAACGTGCTCTACGGGGTGACCATGCGCGGCGACGGCGTCACGCGGGTCATTTCCCAACGCATGGACCCCAAACCTGCCGAACCCTCCGGCTCCTCCTAGAATAGGTCGACGTGAGCAACACCCCGACTCCTGCAGACAGCCCCATCGCCGATCTCTCCGACAATCTCCTCGCCTGGGCGTCCAGCACGGAGATAGAACTCGCCCGACGTCTCGGCGAACTCAGCGGGGACCCCGCCGTGTTCGTCGACCTGGACATCACCGGTGACGAGCTTGAACGCCTCACCATCTTCTACGGGGAGTTCCTCTCCCGCCAGATCCGTGCCGGCGCGGGGGAGGACGCGCTGCTGCGCACCTGCCCCGCGCTGACCGCCTCCACCCTGATCTTCCGCGCCGCCAGGCTCAACGTGGTCGGCGAGCTGGAGTCGGAGTTCTGGACCGGCCTGGGGATCGAGCCGACTCCGGAGCGGGTCTCGCTGATCGACTACGCCGAGATCCTCACCCGCGCGGGCCTGGACCCGGTGGACGCCGCGGCCGCCGGCTCCGACGGGGACCTGGGGCGCCTGTTCGCCCACGTGGGCATCGCCACCGACTGGGTGCCCGAGCTCATCGAGCTCATCGACACCCGCCGGCTGGCCGGCGAGGCCCTGGCGACCCCGGCCGAGGAGGCCGCCGCCGTGGTCGCCGTGCTCGCCGAGGAGTCATTGCAGGCCGGCCCGTTGTGTGCCGCGCTGCCCGCGCTCGCCGAGCGGCTGATCGCCCCGGTGGTGCGTGTGGTGCAGCTCGCCGCCGAGCACCCCGACCATTGGGTCAACTCCGTGACGGAGGCCCGGTCTGAGGCCGGGCAGGACGCCGCGGTCGCGCCGCTGGTGCTCGAGGACGTCGTCGAGGAACTGCGTGAGCGTCCCTCCGGCACCACGGCCCGACGCCACCGCGTGGGCGTGGGTACCCGTGAGGACCGCCCGCGCCTGGCCATCGACCTGGCCCGGCAGCGCGTGGTGCTGCGTCTTCCCGAGCAGCCGCTGGAGGATCCCGGCGACTCCGACGATTCCGTCGACTCCGTCGACCCTGTCGACCCTGTCGACGAGGTGCGCTGGCACGTGGACGTCGACGGCCGGCCGGCCGGTTTCCGCACGCGTCGCTCCGACGCCCCGGGGCGTCCGGTCACCGAGACGCTGGACCTGCCGGTGCGCCGTCCGGTGCGTGAGATCGGCGTGCGCGACCTGACCCACGGCGAGTCCTGGGTGCTGCCCGTCGTCGACGACGCCGACCCGGTCATGGTCTTCACCCGCCGCGGCAAGGACCTCACCGACCGTGTCTCCCTGCACCACTCGCGTGTGCTCGTGGTCTGCCCCCAGGACTCCACCGCGGTGGACCCGGTGGCCGACCGCACCATCCCGGTGCTGGGCGAGTGGCAGGTCAAGGCGTGGGACGGCTGGGTCATCCGCGACCTTGACCTGTCCGAGGCCACCGCACTGCTCATCGACCGTCCGGGCGTGGCACGTCCGGCGATGGGCACGGTACGGTGCGTGGACGCCCGCCAGCGCGTGTGGTTCCGCGAGCCGGAGAACGTGCTGCCGGCGATCCGCACCGTCGGCGGACTGCCCGTGCACTCGTCGAGCCTGCAGGCCGTGTTCCCGGCCACCGTCTCCGGTGCGCCGGAGATCTGGTTCCTGTCGGTGAGCTCCTGGGCCGGCCCGGACGAGACCGGCGAGGAGGTCACCGAGGAGGAGCCGCTGGAGGTGCCCGCCGAGGGCGGCATGTTCGACGTCTTCGACCCCGAGGCCTACGAGACCCCGTGGGTCGGGGAGTACCTAGTGCGCCTGCGCGGCCCGCGCAACGAGTCCTTCCGTCACGAGTTCGCCATCGTCGAGGGCCTGGACATCGAGGCCCCCGCCAGCCCGCGGCTGGGCCTGGTCGCCGGGCTGACCCCGGTGACCGTCTCGCTGTTCCAGGGTGACAAGCAGCTGTTCATCCCGCGCACCGTGGACGTGAAGACCGAGGAGAAGTCCGTCCAGGTCATCGCCGAGACCGATGCCGGCGACGCCCTGCCGCTGGTCGTGGAGCCGCCGCGGCTGCGCTTCCAGCTGCCGCTGATCGGTGAGGACCCGATGTGGCGCACCGAGTCGCTCGTGGCCCCGGCCGTGGAGATCAACTCCGCCGCGCGCTTCCGGATCCGTCCGGGCATGCCGGTGGAGTCCCCTCGACTGGTCATCCGTGACCGTCACGGTGCCCCGGTGCGCACCCTGCGCCTGGGCACGGTGGACCAGGTGACCTGGTCGGTGTCGCTGTCGTCGGTGCGTGCCTCGCTGCCGCTGCTCACCGAGGGCTCCTGCGAGCTGGAGTTCGTCGCCGACGGACGCAGCCACAGTGTGCGCCTGGTGACGATGCGTCCCGCCGAGGACCGCACCCTGACCTACACCGCCCCGCAAGGCGACGGCACCCGCGGCAGCCTGAGCGTGTCGCCGAAGGTCGACTCCCCGGCGTGGGTGTGGTCGCTGACCGCACCCTGGATGTCCGCCCGCGTGCTGAGCTTCACCGACGGTGTCGCCGAACTGCCCGCCGAGCTGACCGACGCCGGTGCGCTGAGCGTGCAGTTCCACAACCGGGACCGCTTCAGCCCGCTGCACCCCGCGGCGTCCCCCGGCCCCGGCGCCCTGCGCGTCGACGTCCCCGGCCACGCCCGTCCGGACGACGGCGGCCCCTGGACGCAGCTCGCCGCCTACCTCGCCGGGGCGTCCGACGAACTGCCCGAGGACACCGACGTGCTCACCGTGCTGTGGGACGTGCTGGCCGGCTGGCTGACCGGGGAGGCCACCGCGGACGCCAGTGCCGCGATGCACGCCGCCCTGGCGCGCCACCCGCGCGAGGCCCTGCGCGCGATGTCGCGCTCGCTGGTGCCGTCCTCCGACCGTCCGGCGCAGTTCATCCTGTCCGGGCTGGTGCACGCCTCACTGCGTTCCACCTCCCCGGACCCGCGGCCCGGCGTGGCCTGGATCGCCGCGCTGGAGATCCTCGGCGAACTCGCCGCCACCGACGACGACGACACCATGGCCCGCCGCGAGATCGGACGCCGGCTCTCCGGCATCGGCGGCACACCGCTGTCGCAGACCGTGGAGACCGGACGCGACGCCACGCTGGAGACGTCCTGCATCGACGCCACCACCGTGCAGATCGCGCAGCTGTCCCCGGAGCAGCAGGAGGCCGTGCTGTCGACCTTCTTCGCCGGCTCGCAGGTCGTGCCCGGTGCGCTGTCGGAGGAGAACTCGCGGCTGATCGCCGTGTTCGAGACCTTCCGCCACCGTGAGGAACTCGGCCAGGTGCTCGCCGACCCGGGTCTGCTGCGCGTGGCGCTGGCGCTGCTGCGCCGGATCCGCCAGACGAACCGGCAGCTGTACACCTCCGCGCGCGTGCGCTTCGACAAGCTCGACAACGTGGACACCGACAACCCGGACAACCGGTGGGCGCTGACCCCGGTGATCAGCATGATCCTGGCGATCGCCGCGCGCATGCACGCCCACGGACGGTTGGGTTCGACCGGGCAGCTGTCCTCGGCGTACCCGGGCTGGGCGGAGATCGCGCGCATCGTGCCTGACCTCGTGACCGGTGACCTCGTCGCGGCCGACGCGATGGTGCTCGGCGTGTTCGGGCCTGACGAGGTGGAGGATGAGGTTGAGGCTTCGGCTGAGGATGGTGCTGCTGACGCCGCTGACGCCGCGATCGACTCCATCATCAGCGAGTAGCACCGGGGCCCGAGGCGTCCTGAGGGCTCAAGGTGCCGCACCTTGAGCCCTCAGGTCGTTGAGGAGGGGCCTCGGCGACCTGAGGGGTCAAGGTGTCGTCCTGAATTGGTGGACGGCGGCGGGGGAGAAGAGGGCACTGGGGAAGAAATCCACGCCCTGCGGCACACGGGGCGGCGGTCGTTTGGTTCACTGGTGACATGGACCCGATTATCTGGATAGTCATAGCCGCCGTCGCGGTCATTGTCATCGTCGCCCTGCTGATCGTCCTCGGCATCCGTCGGGGCAAGCAGAAGGAGATCTCCTTCGAGAAGAAGTCGGAGATCGAGGAGAAGAAGCCGACCTCCGGCAACTACCAGGCGCAGGGTGGATTCAACTTCAGCGCCGGTAGCGCCGCCGGGGTGGCGGAGAAGGAGCCTGAGGTTCTCCCGGGTCAGGAACTCGGCGGGGACAAGGAGCCGCCGACCGCCCCGACGCCGCCGGTCGCGCAGCCCGCACCCGAGCCCGAGCCCGCACCCGAGCCCGAGCCTGCACCCGAGCCGGAGCCGACACCCGAGCCTGCACCCGCGCCTGAGCCTGAGGCAACCCCTGAGCCGGAGCCGACCCCGGAACCTGAGCCGACGCCTGAGCCCGAAGCGGAGCCGGAGGTCGACGCTGAGCCTGCTGAGGAGCCGGAGGTCGAGCAGGAGCCCGTCCCCGAACCGGAGCCGACTCCCGCACCCGTCGTGGAGCCCACGCCGGAGCCTGAACCGGAACCCGAGCCGGAGCCGGAGCCCGAGCCCGAACTGGAACCCGAGCCTGAGCCGACTCCGGAGCCCGTGGAGGAGATCGCCCCGGTCGAGGGACGTATCGGTCGTCTGCGCGGCAACCTCTCCAAGTCGCAGAACGTCATCGGACGTGGTGTCCTCGGCATCCTGTCCGCCGGTGACCTCGACGAGGACGCCTGGGAGGAGATCGAGGACACGCTGATCATGGCGGACCTCGGCACCAAGACCACCCTCGCCGTGGTCGAGGATCTGCGGGGCCGGATCTCCAACCAGGGTGTCTCCAGCGAGGAGGAGGCCCGCGCCCTGCTGCGCTCCTGCCTCATTGACGCCTGCAAGCCCGGTCTCGACCGCTCGATCCACGCCATGCCCTACGAGGGCAAGCCCGCGGTGATCATGGTCGTCGGTGTCAACGGCACCGGCAAGACCACCACCACCGGCAAGCTCTCCCGCGTGCTCGTTGGCATGGGCCACTCCGTCCTGCTGGGCGCGGCGGACACCTTCCGTGCCGCCGCCGCCGACCAGCTGGAGACCTGGGGACGCCGCGTCGGGGCGAAGACCGTGCGCGGCAAGGAGGGTGCGGACCCGGCGTCCGTCGCCTTCGACGCCGTGGCCAAGGGTGTGGACGACGGCATCGACGTCGTCCTGGTCGACACCGCCGGACGTCTGCACACCTCCGTGGGCCTGATGGACCAGCTCGGCAAGGTCAAGCGGGTCGTCGAGAAGAAGGCCAAGGTCGACGAGGTCATCCTCGTGCTCGACGCCACCGTGGGCCAGAACGGACTGGTCCAGGCACGCATGTTCCGTGACGTCGTCGACATCTCCGGTGTCGCCCTGACCAAGCTGGACGGCACCGCCAAGGGAGGCATCGTCTTCCAGGTGCAGGAGGAGCTTGGCGTGCCGGTCAAGCTCGTCGGCCTGGGCGAGGGCGCCGACGACCTCGCCCCGTTCGAGGTCGAGGGCTTCGTGGACGCTCTGCTGGGCTAAACCCAGGCCTGGAACCGCACCACTGAAACACCGCCGTAATCTTGCGGCGGTGTTTTTCATGCACACGAAATCATCCGGCATGAACAGACGAAACATCGGGGCACTTAACTACTCAGGGTGAGACACCGGCGCTACTGGCCGGAGACAACCCCCACGCAACCCTGAGGAGTCCCCCGAAATGACACCCGAGGAAATGGCGGCAGCCACAGGCGACTCGGCCTGGATGCTGATGTCCGCCGCACTGGTGCTGCTGATGACGCCGGCACTGGCACTGTTCTACGGCGGAATGTCGCGTCAGAAGTCCGCCCTGAACATGATGATGATGTCCTTCGGCACGCTGGGGCTGATCGGCGTGATCTACGTGCTGTGGGGCTGGTCGATGTCCTACGGCACCGAGACCGTGGGGGGACTGTTCTCCAACCCCTTCGAGTTCTTCGGTCTGAAGGACTCGGTCACCGACGCGAACGGCAACTACATCGCCGGCGCCGAGGGGTACGCCAACGTGATCGACATCGGCTTCCAGCTGACCTTCGCGGTGATCACCGTGGCGATCATCTCCGGCTCGCTGGCCAACCGCGTGAAGTTCTCGACCTGGATGGTCTTCGCCGGGATCTGGGCCACGCTGGCCTACTTCCCGATGGCCCACATGGTCTGGGGCGGCGGACTGCTCTCCGACGGCGAGGACGGCCTGGCCGCGATGATGTTCGGCACCGTCACCGAGGACGGCGAAAACGTGGCCGCGATCGCCCCGATCGACTTCGCCGGCGGCACCGTGGTGCACATCAACGCCGGTGTGGCGGCCCTGGTGCTTGCCCTGATCATCGGGCGCTCGCGCACCTTCATGAAGGAGGGCTCGCGCCCCCACAACCTGCCGCTGGTCATGCTCGGCGCGGCCCTGTTGTGGTTCGGCTGGTTCGGGTTCAACGGCGGCTCCGCCTTCGGTGCCAACGGCGAGGCCGGCCTGGCGTGGCTCAACACCACCGCCGCCACCTGTGCGGCGATGCTCGGCTGGCTGCTCGTGGAGCGTCTGCGCGACGGCCACACCACCTCGCTGGGTGCCGCGTCCGGTGTCGTCGCCGGCCTGGTGTCGGTCACCCCGGCCGCCGGTGACCTGACCCCGGTCACCGCCATCATCCTCGGCGCGATCGGCGGCGCCCTGGCCGCCGTCGGCGTGGGCCTGAAGTTCCGCTTCAAGTTCGACGACTCCCTGGACGTCGTCGGCGTCCACCTGGTCGCCGGTATCTGGGGCACGATGGGCATCGGCCTGCTGGCCACCGACCGTGGCCTGCTCACCGGTGGTGGCGCGGACGGCTTCAAGCTGTTCATCGTCCAGATCGTCATCGCCCTGGTCGCCGTGGTCTTCTGCACCGTCGTCACCGCCGTCATCGGCCTGGCGCTGAAGTACACCATGGGCTGGAGGATCTCCGGCGACGACGAGTCCGCCGGCATCGACACCACCCAGCACGCCGAGTCCGCCTACTCCTACTCCGACGAGGAGGACTTCGAGGAGGTCGACGACTTCGACTCCGCCCAGGGCGACGCCCACCGGGCCAACGACCTCGCCGACGAGGCGCACCAGAAGAGTTAGGACGCACCGGACGCACCGGACGCACCGGACGCCCCACGGCCCGCCGGCCGCGGGGCGTCCTGCGCACCCGGTGCGTCCTGCGTCGTTTTCGGGGGTGAGTAGGAAGGTCCGCACACACCGGGTACGGTGGTGGGGTCAGAAGCCATTGCGTAAGGGAGTAGTTCCACAGTGTTTGAGTCCTTGTCCGATCGCCTGTCCGGCGCCCTCAAGGGCCTGCGCGGAAAAGGCAGGCTGACCGAGGCGGACATCAACGCCACCGCGCGTGAGATCCGCCTGGCGTTGCTGGAGGCCGACGTCTCCCTCCCCGTCGTGCGCGCCTTCATCAAGCGGGTCAAGGAGCGCGCCAACGGCGTGGTCGTCTCCGAGGCGCTCAACCCTGCGCAGCAGGTCATCAAGATCGTCAACGAGGAACTGCAGAACATCCTCGGCGGGGAGACCCGGCGCCTGAACCTGGCCAAGAACCCGCCCACGGTGATCATGCTCGCCGGCCTGCAGGGTGCCGGTAAGACCACCCTGGCCGGAAAACTCGCCAAGCACCTGGCCAAGCAGGGCCACACGCCCATGCTCGTGGCCTGTGACCTGCAGCGTCCCGGTGCGGTGCAACAGCTGCAGATCGTCGGCGAGCGCGCCGAGGTCCCCACCTTCGCACCGGACCCCGGCACCTCCCTGGACTCCCTGGACCACGAGATGGGCACCAGCCACGGTGACCCCGTCGCCGTGGCCCAGGCCGGTATCGAGGAGGCCGGGCGCACCAAGCACGACGTGGTCATCATCGATACCGCCGGCCGTCTCGGCATCGACGAGACCCTGATGACCCAGGCGCGCAACATCCGCGACGCGGTCAACCCCGACGAGGTCCTGTTCGTCATCGACTCGATGATCGGCCAGGACGCCGTCACCACCGCCGAGGCCTTCCGCGACGGCGTGGATTTTACCGGCGTGGTACTCACCAAGCTCGACGGCGACGCCCGTGGTGGTGCCGCACTGTCGATCCGTGAGGTCACCGGCAAGCCGATCATGTACGCCTCCACCGGTGAGAAGCTCGAGGACTTCGACGTCTTCCACCCGGACCGCATGGCCAACCGCATTCTGGGCATGGGCGACGTGCTCAGCCTCATCGAGCAGGCCGAGCAGGTCATGGACCAGCGCAAGGCGGAGGACTCCGCCGCCCGCATGGCTTCCGGGGAGCTCACGCTCGAGGACTTCCTCGACCAGATGCTGATGATCCGCAGGATGGGTCCGCTGGGCAACGTGCTCAAGATGCTGCCCGGCGGCAAGCAGATGAACGACATGGCCGACATGGTCGACGAGAAGCAGCTCGACCGGATCCAGGCCATCATCCGCGGCATGACCCCGGCCGAGCGCGAGAACCCGAACATCCTCAACGCCTCGCGCCGTAAGCGCATCGCCGCCGGTTCCGGTGTCACCGTCGCCGACATCAACCAGCTCGTCAGCCGCTTCCACGAGGCGAAGAAGATGATGGGCAAGATGGCCGGCCAGTTCGGCATGGGCGGTGGCGGCATGGGCCGCTCGGCGACGAAGAAGAAGCCCAAGGGACGAAAGGGCAAGAACGGCAAGCGCAAGCCCGCGAAGAAGGGCCCGTCGCAGCCGCAGATGCCGCAGGGGATGCCCGGGATGCCGGGCATGGGTGGCATGCCGGGGATGCCCGGTGGCGGCGGCATGCCGTCGATGGCCGACCTGAAGAAGATGCAGCAGCAGATGCCGGAGGGCTTCGAGAACATCGACATGGACAACCTCGACTTCGGCAAGGGGCGCTAGGCGCCTCCTTCCGTAAGGCGCGCGCCGGCTGGCCGGGCCGGGCCGGCAGGGGCGTCCTGCGGATTTGTCCGGCTGATCTACCGCACTGTAGTGTCGAGTAGTCTGCGTAACACCGATCACGACCCCGGTCGTCCGGTGGTCACGCGCAGGATAAATCCAAGGGTTGAACCGGCCCGTGACCCCAGAGGTCCCCACCGTCGTGGGAGGCGTGGGGGAGCGGGTGACCGTACTGCCCGGTGACCGTCAACAGGAAAGAGGACCACCATGTCCGTCAAGATCAAGCTCCAGCGCCTCGGCAAGATCCGTACCCCGCACTACCGCGTGGTCATCGCCGACGCCCGCACCCCCCGCTCCGGCAAGGTCATCGAGAACATCGGCATCTACGAGCCGAAGGCCGAGCCGTCCGTCATCAAGATCGACTCCGAGCGTGCCCGCCACTGGCTGTCCGTCGGCGCCCAGCCGACCGAGCCGGTCCTCGCCCTGCTGAAGGTCACCGGTGACTGGCAGGCCCACAAGGGTCTCCCGGGCTCCGAGGGCACCCTGAAGCCCCAGCCGGAGAAGACCTCCAAGCTGGACCTCTTCAACGCCGCTCTCGCCGAGGCTGCCGACGCACCCACCGCCGAGGCCATCACCGAGAAGAAGCGCAAGGCCAAGGAAGAGGCCGAGGCCAAGGCTGCCGCCGAGGCTGAGGCTGCAGACAAGGCCGCTGAGAAGGAAGCCGAGAAGGCTGACGACGCCGAGGCCGCCGAGTCCGAGTAGGACTCCCGTCTCCCCGCCGGGCCTCGTAGAGGCCCTCGGCGGGCCAGTCGGACGCCGCCTCCACCGTGCACACGGTGGAGGCGGCGTTTTTTCGTGTCCGGGCGCGGTCCGGGCACCGTTGGTGCGACCTCCGGTCTGTGCGATGGTGCTGCCGGCATCAGCGACAGGGGTGGGTCACGGGGGTGGTCAGGGCGCCCGGGGAGCGTCCGCAGCAGGTTTCTCCAATGTTTCGCCACCATTTCCTGCGCTGGCCGTGGACGAAACAAACCAGGTCAGAATGTGTGTCATGGGTCACTTGTGTGGCGAGGTTGTTAAATCGACTGTGTCCGGCAGGTAAAATATCCCAGGTAAAGAAGATTTCACCGAAGGGAGCACGATGGACGTCGATGCCACAGTCAAGACCTATTACGAGCAGATCCTCCAGCGCAACGCAGGTGAGCCGGAGTTCCACCAGGCGGTCTCCGAGGTTCTCGACAGCCTGACCCACGTTCTGCGTAAGGACCCCCACTACGCGGACATGGGCCTGATCCAGCGGCTGACCGAGCCGGAGCGCCAGATCATCTTCCGGGTCCCGTGGGTCGACGACCAGGGCAACGTCCACGTCAACCGTGGCTTCCGCGTGCAGTTCAACTCCGTGCTCGGGCCGTACAAGGGTGGGCTGCGTTTCCACCCGTCGGTGAACCTGGGCATCATCAAGTTCCTCGGCTTCGAGCAGATCTTCAAGAACTCGCTGACCGGCCTGCCCATCGGCGGCGGCAAGGGCGGCTCCGACTTCGATCCCAAGGGTCGCAGCGACCTGGAGATCATGCGGTTCTGCCAGTCGTTCATGACCGAGCTCGGCCGCCACATCGGCGACAAGATCGACGTGCCCGCCGGCGACATCGGAGTCGGTGGCCGCGAGATCGGCTACCTCTTCGGCCAGTACCGTCGTATGGCCGGCCGCCACGAGTCCGGCACCCTGACCGGCAAGGGCCTGCAGTGGGGTGGTTCGCTGGTGCGTACCGAGGCCACCGGCTACGGCGCGGTGTACTTCACCCAGGAGATGATGGCCGCCCGCGGCGAGCGTCTCCACAACGCCCAGGTCATCGTGTCCGGCTCGGGCAACGTGGCGATCTACGCCATCGAGAAGGCACAGGAGCTCGGCGCCAACGTGGTCGCCTTCTCCGACTCCTCGGGCTACGTCTCCACCCCGGACGGCGTGGACGTCGAGCTGCTCAAGGACATCAAGGAGGTCCGTCGCCTGCGCGTGGCCGACTACGCCAAGGAGGCCAAGGGCGCGTCCTTCCACAAGGGCGGCAACGTCTGGGAGGTCGAGGCGGACGTGGCGCTGCCGTGCGCCACGCAGAACGAGCTGGACGGCGCCTCCGCCGAGCTGCTCGCCGACAACGGCGTGAAGTACGTCGCCGAGGGTGCGAACATGCCCTGCACCCACGATGCGGTGCAGGTCTTCTCCAAGCGCAAGATCGACTTCGCCCCGGGCAAGGCCGCCAACGCCGGCGGTGTGGCGACGTCCGCCCTGGAGATGCAGCAGAACGCCTCGCGTGACTCCTGGTCCTTCGACTACACGGACAAGCGTCTGCGCGACATCATGGGCAACATCTTCCGCACCACGGCGAAGACCGCCGAGGAGTACGGCATGGAGGGTGACTACGTGGTGGGCGCGAACATCGCCGGCTTCCGCAAGGTCGCCGACGCGATGGCCTCACAGGGGATCATCTAGTCGATGATCTGGCCGGCACCCGCCGGCACCCGTTAGGCGGGGCAGGCACGGTATCCTGACCTCCATGTCAGGCACTGAACAGCTCCAGATCGGACGGGTCATCAAGCCGCACGGCGTGCGCGGGGAACTCGTGGTCGACGCGACCACGGACGACCCGGGGGGACGCTTCGCCGTCGGCGCCGTCCTCACCGGACGCAACCGCGGGGTGGAGCGCACGCTCACCGTCACCGCGGCGCGTCCGCACCAGGGGCGGCTCCTGGTCACCGTCGCCGAGGTCGCCGACCGCACCGAGGCCGAGACCCTGCGCGGTCTGCGCTTCTTCGGCGATCCGGTGCTCGACGAGGGGGACGACGGCTACTACGACCACCAGCTCGTGGGCCTGCGCGTGCTCGACTGCGGCCAGGTCGACGAGGACACCGCCAACGCCCGCGCCTACGACGGCGTGGAGCCCGAGCCCGTCGACATCGGCGAGGTCAGCGGTGTCGTCCACGGGCCCGCCGGCACACTGCTGGAGGTCGACGTCGACGCCGAGTCGTCCCTGTCGACCGCGGGGTCGACGATCCTGGTGCCCTTCCGGCACGCCATCGTGCCGATCGTGGACCTGGACAACGGGGCGCTGGTGCTGACCCCGCCGGAGGGCCTGCTGGAGCTCGGGTAGGATCAACCCCCATGCGCCTGGACGTCGTCACCATCTTCCCGGAGTACCTCGACCCGCTGCGGCATGCCTTGCTGGGGCGGGCGATCGAGCGTGGGATCCTCGAGGTCGGCGTCCACGACCTGCGCGCCTGGACCCACGACGTGCACAAGGCCGTCGACGACACCCCCTACGGCGGCGGCCCCGGCATGGTCATGAAACCCACGGTGTGGGGCCCGGCGTTGGACGACGTCGCCGCCCTCACCGGCCCCGCCGCCGTCGGTGAGAGCCTGCGCAGCGCGCAGGCCCACGTACCCGGAACGGCGCCGGACGCCGCGGCGTCCGACGACCCCGAAAGCGAGACGGACGCTGCGACGGACGCTGGGGCGTCCGATGACCGTCCCGTGCTGGTGGTGCCCACCCCGGCGGGTGCGCCGTTCACCCAGCAGACCGCCGAGCGCTGGGCGTCCGAGGACCGGCTGGTCTTCGCCTGCGGACGCTACGAGGGCATCGACCAGCGCGTCTTCGACGACGCGGCCAACCGCTACCGCGTCGAGGAGGTGTCCCTCGGCGACTACGTGCTCATCGGCGGCGAGGTCGCCGTGCTGGTGATGGCCGAGGCCGTGGTGCGCCTGATCCCCGGGGTGCTGGGCAACCGGCGCAGTCATGAGGAGGACTCCTTCCAGGACGGCCTGCTGGAGGGGCCGAGCTACACCAAACCGCGGGTGTGGCGGGACCTGGAGGTGCCGGACGTGCTGCTGTCCGGCGACCACGCGAAGGTGGACCGGTGGCGCCGCGACCAGGCGTTGAGCAGGACCGCGGCGGTGCGTCCCGAACTGATCGACGCCCTGGGGCAGGACGGCGGCCTGGACGCCCGCGACCGCAGCGTGTTGGGGGAGTAGTTCTCCCCAGGGGTGGGGTTGTCCACAGCGTCCTGGGCGGATGCGCGGTGGGCGCCGGGCGGGGACGGCGGCGGGGGTTAGTGTTCGCGGCGAGGGCCGGACAACTGCCGGCCATGTGCGAGGGGGAGGAACACCATGCCAGTCACCGAACCGGTGAACAGTCCGTCGGTCGAGGAACTCACCGTCTACCCGTTCAACCGGATGGAACTCCGGATGGCACAGAGCGGGATGCGGGGACGCTCGGCGGCCGAGCGCGCGGCGATCTCGGAGATGGTGCGCACCCGCGGCGCCGCCTACGCCGCGCGGTTCCGGCACGCCACCGAACTGTCGTGGCGGATGCCGGAGATGTACTGGGCGGCGATGGAGGACGGGCGGATGACGCTGGACCACATGGACGCCGTGTGGCGTCGACTCGACCGGCACGCCGGGCTGCGTGCCCACATCGAGGAGCAGGAGGCCGAGCTGCAACGCGAACGTGACCTGCGCGGATGCGAGGATGACGGGGAAGATGCCGACGGTGGGAATCCAGGTGAGGAGGGGTACGGGGACCCGGTTCCGCCGGTAACGGAGGACAACCCGTGGCGTCGGCGTTATCCGGAGGTCGAGTCGGCCTACTGCCCGTCGGCGGACCGGGCGGTGGAGGTCTCGGTCGCCGACTGGCTCATCGCCAGCCCGCACCGGCTGATCACCTCCTCGGGTTCGGGGTCGTTGATCCCGCGCTCCACGGTGACCATCCACCGGCTGCGGGAGGTCGTCGACGGTGCCGTGGACGACGACCTCAAGGAGCGCGAACTCTATGAGCAGCACCGCGGCCAGCCGCCGCGGGTGGCGACCCAGGAGTTCCCCGCGTTCTGATTGGGGGTGGTTAGGATGGCGGACATGACAGCACACGGCACGTGGACCGACATGAACGTCCTGCTGCGCCCTGAACTGGGGTCTGAGGTCGGCGAGGCGGTGCGCAGCGTCCTCGCCCGGCGTGGCGCGGGCCAGGTGGAGGTGGAGTTGACCGGTATCGAGTCCGCCTGCGAGCCGGACAACATGCTGCTCGCCGAGTACCAGCAACGCTTCGACAGTCCCGCGATCAGCGAGCAGGTTCACCGCCTCACCGTGTCGGCGAACTGGCAGGGGGAGGCTCCGGGGACCGCTGACGTCACCGCCTCGGTGGCCGGTTGTCTGCCGCCGGCACCGGACGGGACGCCCGGACTCTGGTTCGGGCAGACGTCCACGCTACGATCGTCCGAATGAGCGTCCGAAACAACGCAGGAACACACACCTCCACGATCACCGCGACCCTCGCCCGGGAACTCGGGGTCGACGAATCCCAGGTGGTCGCCACCGTCGGTCTGCTGGACGAGGGCAACACCGTCCCGTTCATCGCCCGCTACCGCAAGGAGGTGACCGGCGGGCTGGACGACACCCAGCTGCGCGACCTGGAGTCCCGGCTGCGCTACCTGCGTGAACTCGAGGAGCGCAAGCAGACCGTGCTCGCCGCCATCGACGAACAGGGCAAGCTGACCGACGAGTTGCGCGACCTGATCGTCGGCTGCGAGACCAAGGCCCGCCTGGAGGACCTGTACCTCCCGTTCAAGTCCACCCGCCGTACCAAGGCCACGATCGCACGCGAGGCCGGCCTCGAGCCGCTCGTCGACTCCCTGCTCGGCGACTGCACCACCGACCCCTCCGAGCTGGCCGCCGGTTTCGTCACCGAGGGCTTCACCGACGCCAAGGCCGTGCTCGCCGGTGCGCGTGCCATCGTGCTCGAGGAGATCTCCACCGACGCCGACCTGGTCGGTGAGGTCCGTGAACGCTACTTCAGCACCGGGACGATGACCGCCGGGGTCGCCGCGGGCAAGGAGAACTCCACCGAGGCGCAGAAGTACCGCGACTACTTCGAGTTCTCCGAGTCCTTCACCAGTCTGCCCAGCCACCGCATCCTGGCACTGCTGCGCGGGGAGTCCGAGGGCGTGCTGCAGCTCAACCTCGACGCCGGCGACGACGAGGTCTACCAGGGCATGATCGCCCTGGCCCGTGGCCTGGAGCCCCGTGGCGACGCCGCGGACGGCTTCCGCGCCGAGTGCGCCCGCTTCGGGTGGCGCACCAAGCTGCAGGTCTCGTCCGGCGTGGACGTGCGCATGCGCCTCAAGGAGCGCGCCGACGAGGCTGCCGTGGACGTGTTCTCCCGCAACCTGCGCGACCTGCTTCTGGCCGCCCCCGCCGGTCAGCGCGCCACCATCGGCCTGGACCCCGGCTACGCCCACGGCGTGAAGTGCGCGGTCATCGACCAGACCGGCAAGGTGCTCGACACCGCGGTGGTCTACCCGCACAAGCCGCAGAACCGGTGGGACGCCGCGGCGTCCTCCCTGGCCACGCTGTGCGCCAAGCACAACGTGGAGCTCATGGCGGTGGGCAACGGCACCGCCTCGCGCGAGACCGAGAAGCTCGCCCGCGAGATCTCGGCCACCGTGGCGGACGCCACCGGGGCGCGTCCGACGCCGGTGATGGTCAGCGAGTCCGGTGCTTCGGTCTACTCCGCCTCCGAGCTCGCCGCCGAGGAGTTCCCCGACATGGACGTCGCGCTGCGCGGCGCGGTCTCGATCGCGCGTCGCCTGCAGGACCCGCTGGCGGAGCTCGTGAAGATCGACCCGAAGTCGATCGGGGTGGGGCAGTACCAGCACGACGTGAACCAGGCGCTGCTGGCGTCCGGCCTGGACTCCGTGGTGGAGGACGCGGTGAACTCGGTGGGCGTGGACGTCAACACCGCCTCCGTGCCGCTGCTGCGCCGCGTGGCCGGGGTCAACGCCACCATCGCCGACAACATCGTGCGCCACCGCGAGGACAACGGTGCCTTCGCCACCCGCCGACAGCTCAAGGACGTCTCACGGCTCGGGCCGAAGGCCTTCGAGCAGTGCGCCGGATTCCTGCGGATTCACGGCGCCACCGACCCGCTGGACGCCTCGGCGGTGCACCCCGAGGCCTACCCGCTGGTGCGACGCATCACCGAGGCCACCGGCGTGGCCGTCACCGACCTGGTCGGCAACACCGCGGTGCTCGGCAAATTCAACCCGCGCGACTTCGCCGACGACACCTTCGGCGTGCCCACGGTCACCGACGTGATCGCCGAGCTCGACAAGCCGGGACGCGACCCGCGCCCGGAGTTCCGCACCGCCTCGCTGGCCGAGGGCATCGAGAAGCTCTCCGACCTGAGCCCCGGCATGGTGCTGGAGGGCACGGTGACCAACGTCGCCGCCTTCGGTGCCTTCGTCGACCTGGGCGTGCACCAGGACGGGCTGGTGCACGTGTCGGCGATGTCGGACAAGTTCGTCTCCGACCCGCACGACGTGGTCAGCTCCGGGCAGGTCGTGAAGGTCAAGGTCATGGAGGTCGACGTCGACCGCCAGCGCATCGGCCTGAGCCTGCGCCTGCAGGACGAGCCGGGTGAGCCGGCCCGACGCGGTGGAGGCAACGGCGGCAACGGCGGTGGACGCGGTGACGGTGGTCGTGGTGACCGTGGCGGGCGCGGCAACGGCGGTGGCCGCGGCAACGGCGGCGGGAAGAAGCCCGGACAGGCGCACAAGGGCGGCCGGGACAACGGCGGCAACGGTGGCCGTGGCGGCAAGGGAGGCGGCAACCAGAAGTCGTCCAACGCCTCGGGCTCCATGGCCGACGCACTCAAGCGGGCCGGGTTTGGCCGCTAGGGCCTGACGCTGGCATAATGGCCGGGTTGCGTGAATCCGCCCCGTGATGCGGGGTGCTCGCGCGTCAAAATTCAATGGTGTGGGCACGAACGCGTACCGCCTCCCGGGGCAGGTCGTGGGTCCTCTGTCCGATCGAAGACAAAGCAAGGAAACAACATGCACTATCTCGACAAGGTCGACGCCGCACAGCTGCGTAGCGACATCCCCGACTTCCGTCCCGGCGACACCGTCGACGTCCACGTCAAGGTCATCGAGGGCGCCAAGAGCCGTGTCCAGGTGTTCCGTGGCGTGGTCATCCGTCGCCAGAACTCCGGCATCCGCGAGACCTTCACGGTCCGCAAGGTTTCCTTCGGCGTCGGCGTGGAGCGTACCTTCCCGGTCCACTCCCCGAACATCGATCACCTCGACATCCTGACCCGCGGTAAGGTTCGTCGTGCGAAGCTGTACTACCTCCGTGACCTGCGCGGCAAGGCCGCCAAGATCAAGGAGAAGCGCTGAGCTTCTAGGCCCTGACCGGCCTGTGACTGGCCCCGGCCTGCACCTCCCCGTCTGCGGGGGAGTGCGGGGCGGGGCTTTTCCCATGTCATGGCCCGGTGCTCGGCGGTGGGTCGGGGGCCGGCCCGGGCGGGACGAGGGGAGGCGGGTACCAAGTTGGACCTGGAAGCGTTGAGTTGGCCCACTCAACACCCCCAGGTCCAACTTGGTACCCCGCCGTGGGTGAAGCCCGCGGGGAGAGGGGCGAAAATCGAGCGTGGGATGTTTGAACCGGCCGATTCAAACATCCCACGCTCGATCTTCGCCCCTCGTTGGTACTCAAGAGCCTCGGGCTCAGAGGTACTGCTCGCATCCCGTGCCGACGAGTTGACCGGAGCGGCAACCTTCCGCCACCTCCGCCTGCATGGTGCCGGGTGCCGGTTCGCCCGGCGGGTAACCGCACTCCGCGTATGAACAGGTGCCACCCTGCCATGCCGGGATGGTGGACGGGTCCGGATCCTCACTCTCCTCCATGAGCCGGTAGAACTCCTCAGGGTCGATGACGCCGTTGGAGGGATTGCAGTCGGCGAAGTCCCATACGTAGGCGTCGGTCCCGGGGCAGCGGGTGCCTTGCCCGGGAGGAGCCCAGATCCCCTGAGGTTGCGTGAACTCCTCTGCCTCGGCGACGGGTGTCTCCGCCTGTGGTTCTACGAGGGCGGGGACTTCTGGGGTCGCCGGCGTGCTGGTGTCCTGCGAGGTGCTGGTGGCACTCGTCGATGAGGACGAGGTGGACGTGGTAGAGGTGAAGGCGGCCGAGGCGGTGGCTGACGTTGAGTCGGCGGGAGACGCCTGATTCCCGTCCCCACAGCCAGCAAGGGCGAGGGGCCCGAGCATCAGTACCCCGAGAAGGCTCTGCCTGGTCCGCGTCCGCATCAGCGTGCTCCGCATCGTCGTAGCTGGGTGCCGATGCGGGACAGGATGATTCCGGTAAAACCGCCGGTAGCGAAGATGGCTGC
This sequence comes from Corynebacterium sp. AOP36-E1-14, assembly GCF_052377495.1. Classification (NCBI taxonomy): domain Bacteria; kingdom Bacillati; phylum Actinomycetota; class Actinomycetes; order Mycobacteriales; family Corynebacteriaceae; genus Corynebacterium; species Corynebacterium sp. AOP36-E1-14. The sequence continues at coordinate 36,506 of NZ_JBQSWV010000010.1, read as the reverse complement.
GACGATTCCGATGGCCAGGTCTTGGGACGTTCGCGCATCGGCGACCGCAATCACCGCGATGAGGCCAGCGACCACGAATATGATGGCGGAGACAACGCCCCACAACTGGAAGGCGTCGAAGGGCGCCCTGTAGCTGGGAGGGGCGGTGGCCGCCGACTTGTTCTGCAGAACGGCCTTCTGCGGCAGAGACGGGCGATTCGTGGGGTTCCAGGGTTGGTCAGGCACTCTGTCGTCTCCTTCCGGTCAGCTGGCGATCAGCGATCGGACCCGGGCACGGAGGTGATCTGCATGCTCGTAGATTCCGTCGATGGAGTTCAGGTCGTGCGGGGTCTCTGCCTTGTTCTCGTCGAACAGGACGATCCGGGGGACCTTCCTGTCAAAGAGGAGGCGGGCGATGGGCTTACGGTTGTTGTCCTGGAAGAGGATCGCGCAGTAGGACTTGGCGTCGCGCATGGTGATGTCGGTGGCCGAGACATCGGAGCAGCAGATGGCGCGGATGATGCTGTGGGCGTGGCGTTCTTCTTCGGTGGTGACGATGCCGTCCTCCGAGACGGGTTCAGGTTCCGGCTGGTCTTCCGGTCCTTCCACGGGCACGGCGACCGCTGAACGGGGATCCTCGAAGTCCTGGGCGGATCGTAGCCGTCGGTTGGTTTCATCGCGAAGGTACTGGCCCGCGGCCGTCGCCGCGAGACGGGTGAAGAGATCCAGGTTCGCTGCGGTCATGCGGCGCGAGGTGACTCGGGCGGCGAGAATCTTCACCCAGTCCGTCGACGGTTCCCTGAGTTCTGCGGCGATGGTCTTGCGCAGTTCGGAGACGTACTTGAGTTCCTCGGCGCTTGCGGCGATCGTCTCAGAGTCGAACTGGGTCTTGGTGCACATCTCGAGGTGGGGGAAGATTCTCGCGTCGACCGACGAGAGGTCGAGGGTCATGAACGGTTTCTCGTCCATGCGGTTCACCGCGTCGAGCTGGGCGTAGAACTGGTAGACCTCACCGTTGGTGAGGATGGCGAACTCGGTGTCGGTGACGTTGAAGTACCGGACGAGCTGTGTGGCATGGCTGAGGTCGAGTGGCTCACCGATCTTCTTGCATTCGATGAGGAACCGGAAGTCGTCGCCTGACTTGATCGCGAAGTCGACCTTCTCGCCCTTCTTCTTGCCGATGTCGGCGGTGTACTCCGGGATGACCTCGCGGGGGTCGGTGACGTCGTATCCGAGGACATTGCTGATGAAGGGGATGATGAACGCGGTCTTCGTCGCCTCTTCGGTCTCGATGATGGGCTTGAGCTCGCGGACCTTTGTCGCGAGTGCGCTGATCGCCTGGTCGATGGCCATGGTTGACTCTCTTCTTCGTGAGTGGATGCGTGGGGTGGTGGAGAGTCCCTCCCTGAGCGTGGAGACTTGAGAAGATAGTACACAGATAAAAAGAAGATTGAGCGAGTATTGGACTGAGTTCCCCTCCGCGCTCACCCCCGGGGTAATGCAGGTCACTATACGAAGAGCAACGTCTAAAAATCACACGCCCATGTCTTGCCCGCGCACGGACCGGATGGATACGATTCCATTAACGCGTTGGAATCGAATCCACACACCGGTGGACAACGAGGACAGCGGGACCATCCGAACCGCATCGCACAAAGGATTTCTGCGACATGTCAACCACGACAGCAGCAGCAACACAGGAACACCCACGGGTCGACGCCCCGCCGGCGTCCCACTGGAAGTCGATCCTCATCGGCTTCGGGATCCCGATCCTGATCACGGCCATCTTCTGGTTCAGCCCCCACCCGGCTGAGCTCACCGACGAGGCCTGGCGCATGTTCGGCCTCTTCGTCGCCACGATCGTCTGCATCATCATGGCGCCGATGCCGATGGGTGCCGTCACCCTCATCGGCATGGTCGCCGCCGTCCTGCTCGGATTGGTGCCCCTGGCGCCGAACAGCGACGACCCGTCCGCGCCCTTCGCCCTGGTGGGCTTCAGCAACGCCACGATCTGGCTGATCGTCATGGCGTTCCTGCTGTCGCGCGGGTTCATCAAGACCGGGTTCGGACGTCGTATCGCCCTGTTCTTCGTCTCGAAGTTCGGCGGGCGCATGCTCGGTGTCGGCTACGGCCTCAGCCTCGCCGACCTGGTGATGTCCCCGGCCATCCCGTCTGCCACGGCCCGTGGCGGCGGAATCATGGCCCCGATCATGACCTCGGTGGCCAAGACCTACGACTCCGAGCCCGGCCCCACGGCCCGGCGTGCAGGTTCCTTCCTGTCCCTGGTCTCCTCGAACGCGAACTCGATCACCTGCGCCATGTTCCTCACGGCCATGGCCGGTAACCCCCTGATCGCCTCGCTCGCGGCACAGCAGGGCGTGGAGATCTCCTGGGCGACCTGGGCGCTCGGCGCGATCGTCCCGGGCATCACGGCCCTGATCGTGATCCCGCTGGTGATCTACGTGGTCTACCCGCCGGAGCTGAAGAAGACCCCGAAGGTCAAGGAGATGGCGCGCAACGAGCTCGACGCCCTCGGCCCGATGTCCTACGGCGAGAAGGTGCTGGCCGGTACGTTCCTCGTCCTGCTGCTGCTGTGGACGGTCGGCGACCTGGTGCTCGGCATCTCCGCTACGACCACTGCCTTCCTCGGCGTGATCATCCTCATGATCTTCCAGGTTCTGACCTGGGAGGACATCATCCGCGAGAAGGCCGCGTGGGACACGATGACCTGGTTCGCCGTGCTCTACATGATGGCGACGACCCTGTCGGCCTACGGCTTCATCGACTGGATCTCCGACCTCATCGCCGGTTCCCTCGGCTCGATGGGCTGGCTGCCGGCCCTGGTCCTGCTCATCGTGATCTACTTCTTCGCCCACTACTTCTTCGCCTCGGCGACGGCGCACATCTCCGCGATGTACATCGCCTTCCTGGGGGCGGCGCTGTCCCTCGGCGCCCCGCCGCTGCTGGCCGCGCTGATCCTGGGCTACTGCTCGAACCTGTTCCAGTCGCTGACGCACTACGCGGGCGGAGCCTCCCCGACGTTCTTCGGCACGAAGTACAACACGGTCGCCCAGTGGTGGCGTGTCGGCCTGATCGCCGGTGTGGTCTCCCTGGCCATCTGGATCGTGGTCGGTGGCGCCTGGATGAACCTCGTCGGGATCTGGTGATCTGTCATGACGTCGCAGACACCACGTCCGTCCCTGAAGGCCGTCGCCGAGCGCGCCGGCGTGGGTTACGGCACCGCCTCGCGCAGCCTGTCGGGTGAGGGGTCGGTCGCCCCGGAGACCCGCCAGCGGGTGCAGGCCGCCGCAGAAGAGCTGGGCTACGTGCCCAACATGCTGGGGCGCGCGTTGCGCCGCCAGCGCACCACCTTCGTCGGCCTCGTTCTTCCTGACCTGGGCAACGAGTACTACACCGAGGCACTGGACACCATCCACGACGCCCTTGCGGACGCCGGCTACCAGATGATCACCGTCGCCGACGCCACCGCCGCCGGGCAGGACGCCCTGGTGACGTCCCTGGAACAGCAGCAGGTCGCGGGCATCATCCAGGTTCCCGTGGTCGGTGCGTCCGCCACGACGGACCTGCCGTTGGTGCAGTTCAACCGGTCCGGGCTGGGCGAGGGGGTGCCGTGCGTGCTCTGTGACGACGAGGACGGTTTCCGGCGCCTCGCCGAGCTCGTCGTGGCCCGCGGCTACCGCGACATCGCGGTGCTGTTCGGCGACCCGGCGATGTCGACGACACGGGCACGCGCCGCCGGGGCACTGCAGGCGGTGGACGGCACGGACGCGCGCGTGCGCTACTTCTCCGGTGCCTACACCGCCGAGTCGGGACGTCTCATGATGCAGGACCTCCTCGACCGGGCGGACGGCAACCCGCCGCCGGACGCGATGATCGTGGCGTCCCCCCGGCTGATGGCCGGCGTCGCCCAGGTGCTGGGGGAGCGCGGGCTCAGCATCCCCGGCGACGTCGCCGTCGCTGCCTTCGACGACCCGGAGTGGTACCGGCTGCTCGGTGCCGGGATCACCACCTTCGATGCGCCGCAGCGTGAGATGGGACGCATCGCGGTGTCGATGCTCCTGGAGATGATCGAGTCGGGCGAGATGCCGGCCGACCCGGTGCAGGTGGTCACCGGCACGGTGGTCGAGCGGGGCTCGCTGTAGCTCAGGGCCCCGGTATCTCGTCTAGAGGGTGGTGGTCCACTCCGCCTCGGCGGAGTTCATGAAGGACATGGCCTCCTCGAAGTTCAGGCGGTAGTCGCCGGGCTCGCCGGTCCCGTCGAAGCAGACGACGCCGGCGTAGCTGCCGCCGGGGCCGACCTCGACCGAGTCGTAGTCCGCCTCGGTGGAGAAGGTCTGGCTCTGGGTCACACCGTTGGGGTCGGTCAGCTTCCAGTCCATCGCCCCGTTCAGGCTCACCGAGTCATCGCCGGTGACCTGGAAGTTGACGTCGACGCACAGGTACTGGCTGCCCAGGGCATCGGTGGTCGCGCGCAGGTTGCTGGCGGTGATGTCCGCCTTGTCGGTGCTGACGGTGTCGCCGACCTGGGCGGGGCCGGCCTCCCCGTCAGCGTCCCCGCTGTCGTCGGTGCCCTCGTCGTTACCCTCGCCGTTGCCCTGGGCGTCCTGGCTCGTGGACGAGTCGTTGGAGTCGCTGGAGGCGTCGTCGTCGCCTCCGCTGAGCGCATTGGCCAGCACGATGACCACCACGATGATCACCAGGATGATGAACCACGCCCGCTTGTAGAAGGGTTTCTTCTCGGGGGTCGGCTGCTGGAAGGGCTGCTGTTGGGGGTGCTGGGCGTACTGGTTCTGGTCGGTCATAATGCTTGGTCCTCTCGAGAAGGTGACTCACCCGTGTGTGGGCGAGGTCGTCAATGCGCCGGTCTCGCGATCCGGCCGTCGGTCACGGTCGGGGATGACCCCGGTCCGATATTAAGAATGTGTGATGTCTCTACTTATCTTGGAACGATGGGTAAACACAGTTAAGTAAAGTGCCTACAGTTCGGGATACTTCAGCATCCCGTGCGGGGGATGTGGTGGGGCTGACCTCGTCGCCGACGTTCGTGGGGCGATTCTCGGCGCGGTGCGGCTCCGCCGAACCCGATACGCCCGGGGGTAGTTGGGGAGGGGGAGGCGGCGCGTAGCGCTCGACCCGGAGGCCGGCCCGATCGGTGGGGAGGGGTTGGGCACTGTAACTGGTAACGTCTGTTGCCGTGACTGATCCGAACACCCCTGACGACGCCGACGGACTCGAGACCCCGGACGCCGCACGGCCCCCGGAGTCCGACGACACCTGGGGGAACCGTCCGGACGAACGGGACGAGCAGGACGAGCAGGAGCGTCCCCTCACGGAGCGCGAGAAGGTCGCGGCACGCCGTGAGGAGTCCGAGCGGAAGAAGAAGCGGACCTATCCCTGGTGGGTGGAGTTCCCGATCATCCTCGTCGTCGCCCTGGTGCTGCTGGCGCTGTTCAACTCCTTCGTGGGGCGTCCGTACCTGATCCCCTCGGAGTCGATGGAGCCCACGCTGCACGGTTGTGAGGACTGCGTGGGCGACCGCATATTCGTCAACAAGTTGTCCTACAGTTTCGGCGGTGAGCCGACGCCGGGCGACGTGGTGGTGTTCAACGGGCCGGAGTCCTGGAACGACCAGTACGTCTCCCAGCGCTCCGACAACAGCGTGGTCAGTGGCGTGCAGACCGCGCTGTCGTACATCGGCATCCTCGCCCCGGACGAGAACGCCCTGGTCAAGCGTGTCATCGCCACCGGTGGCCAGACGGTGCAGTGCCAGGCCGGCGACCCCGGCGTGATGGTCGACGGCAAGAAGGTCGACGACTCCTACACCCGCTCGCCGATGACCTACAAGGTTGACCCGATGACCGGGTCGGACGCCTGCCAGGGTGCCTACTTCGGCCCGGTGACCGTGCCCGAGGGCAACCTGTGGGTGATGGGCGACAACCGGACGAACTCCGGTGACTCCCGATTCCACATCGGCGACGAACTCCAGGGCACCGTGCCGGTCGACGACGTCGTCGGCAAGGTCACGGCGAAGATCTGGCCCCTGGACCGCATCGGCGGCGTCGACGCGCCGGACATCCAGCAGTAACCGTGTCCGCGGTACGAACCATGCCGGACGGCCGGACGTTGGAGTGGGCCGTGCACAAGGCCGGCCTGGGGCCGGTCGCCGGCGTGGACGAGGCAGGACGCGGCGCGTGCTGCGGGCCGGTCACCGTCGCCGCCTGCGTCCTGCCGCCGGGGCCCCTCCCGGAACTGGAGGGGCTGACCGACTCCAAAAAGCTGACGGCGAAGAAACGCGACCTCTACTTCGACATCGTGCGCGAGGTCGCCGAGGACTGGGCGGTTGTGCATGTCCCGGCGTCCTACGTGGACACCTGGGGCATCCAGCACGCGAACCTGGGTGGGATGCGTCGGGCGGTGGCGTGTCTGGAGGTGCGCCCCGGCTACATCCTCACCGACGCGATGAAGGTCAACGGCTTCCCGCGGCCGCACCTGCCGGTGGTCAAGGGGGACCTGATCGCCCGGTGCATCTCGGCGGCGAGTGTGCTGGCGAAGGTCTCGCGCGACCGGCTGATGGTCGAGATGGACGCCGAGTTCCCCGGCTACGGGCTGGCCGGCCACAAGGGTTACGGCACCGCGTCTCACATGGCCTCGGTGAGTCTGCTCGGCGGGACCCCCGAGCACCGTTACACTTATTCGAATGTGGCCGCCGCACATCGGCGGTGGCAGGCAGGACCGCCGATCGACAAGGGAGATGACCAGCAACCGTGAGCGCCGAGGAGCTTGAGGACTACGAGGCCAACGTGGAGCTGTCCATGTACCGCGAGTACCGGGACGTGGTCAGCCAGTTCAGCTACGTGGTGGAGACCGAACGACGTTTCTACCTGGCCAACGCCGTGGAGTTGTTGCCGCGCAACGCCAACGGTGAGGTCTACTACGAGGTACGGATGTCGGACGCCTGGGTGTGGGACATGTACCGCCCCGCCCGTTTCGTGCGCTACGTGCGGGTGATCACGTACAAGGACGTGAACATCGAGGAGCTCGACAAGCCTGACCTGCGCATGCCCGACTAGTTCTGCTGGCAGTCTGGGGCGGGGAGGACGTGTCCTCCACAGGGGTCGGGTTGTCCACAGGTTCCTGCGACGATGCCCCGTGCGGGCCCGGCGCGGTCTGTGCGGCCTGCCAGAGTGCTGGGGTATGTCGGACGAGACGAAGCCACAGAGACAAGGCAAGCAGCAGGGCGGGCCCGCAGGTCGCAGCGGCCGGGCGGGACGCAACCTGCGCGAGGTCGGTGCGGCGGGGGAGGACGTTGCCGCCGCCTACTTCCTGGAGCGCGGCTACCGGCTGCTGGGACGCAACTTCTTCACCGCCCGTGGGGAGGTGGACATCATCCTCGCGGGCCCGGATTCGGGTGACGGCTCGGAGATCGTCTTCGTCGAGGTCAAGTGGCGTCTGGACGGACGCTACGGCACCGGTGCCGAGGCGGTGACCCCGGCCAAGCTCACCGCGATGCGCCACGCCGGGGCGGAGTGGCTGCGTCGTCATCCCGAGCACCGTGCCCGGCATGTGCGCTTCGACGTGCTGGACATCACCGCCGGCGAGATCACCCACTACGAGGGCGTGGGATGGTGATCACGTTCAGCGACCGCTCACCGGTGCGCGTGGGCCAGGCGCAGGGCATCGCCCTCAACGGTGTCACCGGAACCCCGGTGACCGTGGAGTGTGACATCAGCCGCGGGCTGCCGGGGATGAGCATCGTGGGCCTGGGCGACACTGCGGTGGTCCAGGCGCGTGACCGGGTGCGTTCGGCGATGATCAACAGTGGCCTGGACTGGCCGAAGAGCCGGGTGATGATGAGCCTGTCCCCGGCCTCGGTGCCTAAACGTGGGGCGGGTTTCGACCTGCCGATGGTGTTGGCGATCCTGGATGCCCAGGGCGCGGTGCCGTCACAGGAGCTGCGCTCCACGGTGGTGGTGGGTGAGCTGGGGCTGGACGGTTCGGTCCGTCCGGTGGACGGGGTGCTGCCGATGCTCGTCGCCGCCGAGGGGGCGGGTTTCCGCCGCGCGGCGGTACCGGTCGGCAACGCCGCCGAGGCCGCCCGCGCTGCCCAGGCCACCGGCCTGGACGTGGTCGGTCTGGCCCACCTGGGTGAGCTGCTGCCGTGGATACGCGGCGAGCCCGCCCACGACCTGGCGTCCTGCCTCTCGGACAACGCCGGCGGACCGGTGGTTCCCGGTGCCGGTCAGGGTTCGGAGGCGGCGGGCGGGGCCGACCTGGCCGACGTGTGCGGGCAGGACGAGGCCCGACGGGGATTGGAGATCGCCGCGGCGGGCGGCCACCACCTGTGGCTCGCCGGGCCGCCGGGGACGGGAAAGTCGATGCTGGCCGAGCGGCTGCCCGGCATCCTGCCTCCGCTGGCTCAGTCCGAGCAGCTGGAGACCGCCGCGGTGCATTCGGTCGCCGGGGCCCGTCAGCGCCTCGAGCAGGTGTGGCTCGGGCAGCGTCCTTTCGTGGCCCCGCACCATTCGGTGACGCGTGCGGCGTTGGCCGGTGGTGGTGCCGGGCGGATCCGTCCCGGGGCGGTGAGCATCGCACACAACGGGGTGCTGTTCATCGACGAGGCGCCGGAGGTGTCCGCCGGGACGCTGGAGTTGCTGCGCACCCCGATGGAGACCGGGCACATCGACATCGTGCGTCACCACGGTACGGTGCGTTTTCCGTCGCGTTTCCAGCTGGTGCTGGCGTCGAACCCGTGCCCGTGCGGGGCGGCCGAGCCGGTGGACTGCCGGTGCCGCGGTGGTGTGCGTGACCGCTACCTGCAACGTCTGTCGGGGCCGTTGCTGGACCGGGTGGACCTGGCGGTGCGGACCCGCGCCGGGCAGGGGGAGTCGCTGATCGGCTCAGGCGCGGGAACAGCGGGCACTCAGCTCCCGGAGTCCAGCGCGCAGGTGCGCGAGCGGGTGGTCGAGGCGCGCGACCGGGCGGTGCACCGTTGGCGGACGTGGCGGTCGAATGCCGCCGCACCGGGTCCGGCGTTGCGGCGTCACCACTCCGCGGACGACGCGGGCATGGTGATGCTGCAGGAGAAGCTGCGTACCGGCGTGGTCTCCCAGCGTGGGGTGGACCGTACGTTGCGGGTGGCCTGGACGATGACGGACCTGGCCGGTGGTGGCCGGCCCGGGATGGGCGAGGTCATGGACGCGCTCGAGCTGTTCACCGGTTGCGTGGACATCGCCGGGGACGGCGGCAGCGGGGGCGGGAACTGGAGCAAGGGATGAGCGGTGGGACTGAGATGACGGAAACGACGGGCATGAGGGACATGACGGGAACGAGGGGGACTGGCATGAGCGGAGCAGGACGTACGGGGAGTACGGCCGAGGACCACGGCAGCGTACGGATGCGGGCGTGGATGTACCTGCGGCGGGTGGTGGAGGCCTCCCAGATGGAACTGCTGGAACTGTTGTGGCCGGACGGCGTCGACGACGGCGCGGCGGCCAGCGTCGACACCGGTGCGCCGGCGGACGTGGAGCGGGCGGCCGGCATGATCCGGCGTCGTGACTCGGCGTTGCCGGAGGCGCTGCTGCAGAGCACCCGGCGCAGGGCGGACGTGGACGAGTCGCTCGACCTGTCCTTCGCCCGTGAGCAGGGCTGGCGGCTGATCACCCCGGACTCACCAGAGTGGCCCGCGGAACGTTTCGCCAGCTCATTCATGAACATCGGCCCAGACACCGTCGTCGACGGTATCCGTGGGCAGGCGACCCAGCCCTTCGCGCTGTGGGCCACCGGCACCGCCCGGCTGGACGAGGCGGTGGAGCGCAGCGTGGCGATGGTGGGGACGCGGTCGTCGACGGCCTACGGCAACCGCACCACCCACGCCATGGCCAGTGAACTGGCCAACGCCGGGTACACGGTGGTCTCCGGTGGGGCGTTGGGGATCGACACCGCCGCGCACTCCGGGGCGCTCAGTGCCGCAGGACGGACCGTGGTCGTCACCGCGACCGGCCCCGGCGAGGTGTACCCACGCACGAACGAGGGACTGTTCCACGCGGCGACCCGACGAGGCCTCGTGGTCTCTGAGTACCCGCCGCACCAGCGTGCCGCCCGCCACCGCTTCCTCACCCGCAACCGGCTGGTCGCCGCGATGTCGCAGGGCACCGTCCTGTTGGCCGCCGGCTACCGTTCCGGGGCGGTGAACACGGCGAACTGGGCGGACAGCATGTACCGGCCGGTGATGGTGCTGCCCGGCCCGGTGGACTCCGCCGACTACATCGGCTGCCACAAGCGCATCCGCGACGGCGCGGGCATCCTGATCACCCGGGCGGCGGACGTGCGCGAGGTGGTGGAACCGGTGGGCAGCGTGGACACCGAACTGCAGCTCGCCCTCGAGTTCGGGGCCAGCCCGGTCCAGCGGCTCAGTGCGGAGCAGCTGCGGGTGTACGACTCCTGCGGGGTCGCCTCCGACGGCCTCGGCGACACCGAGCACATCAGCGCCGAGACGTCGATGCCGATGGCGGCGGTGGTGCGCACCATCACCGAGCTGGAGAGGATGAGCCTCGTGGTGCGTTCAGGCAACCGGTGGATCAAGACGGTCGACGAGAGCCCTGTGAAGAAGAACGCGGTGCAGGAGAACAAGGTGGACGAGACTCACCATGGGAGCGCGCCGGGCTAGGATCGTGAACCATGAGCAGTGACGGTCACATCCACGGTGTCGGCGGGACCCCGGGCCCCGTGGAGGAGGCCATCGGGGGGTACCTGGAGTACCTGGAGCTGGTGAAGGGGCGTTCGCCGAACACGGTGCGTGCCTACGGCCGGGACCTCTACTCGGCGTGCGAGGGGCTCGGGAGCGTCGAGGAGTTCACCCTGGAACGTGGCCGCGACGTCCTGGACTGGGCTTTGGAGGCCGGGGCTTCGCGGGCGACGGTGGCCCGGCTGGTCTCCGCCATGCGTGGTTTCGGCGGGTGGCTCAGCCACACCGGCCGGCTGCCCGGGAACCCGGTCTCGGCCCTGCAGGCCCCGCCGCCGCAACGCCATCTGCCGCGGGTGCTGTCCAACGACCAGGCCGGCACACTGCTCGAACGGGCCCAGCGACTGGCACAGGGACAGATTCAAGACGGCACGCAGGACGCCCCCGACGCGCACGCCCACGCCCTGAGGGTGCGTGACTGGGCGATGCTCGAACTTCTCTACGCCAGCGGCATCCGCGTCGCCGAGCTCTGCGGGGCCGACCTCGCCGACCTCGGCGACCGTGATCTGCGTGTCACCGGCAAGGGAGCTAAGACCCGTGTGGTGCCCTTCGGCACCGCGGCACGCACGGCGTTGGACGCCTGGCTGGAGGTGCGCGGGGACCTCGCCGCCCGACGTGGGCCGAAGCGTCCGGCGACCTCGGCGCTGTTCCTCGGCAGCCGTGGTGGACGCATCGACCAGCGTCGTGTGCGCGAGGTCGTCCACGCCGCGGCCGAGGCCGCCGGCACGCCCGGGGTCACCCCGCACGGACTGCGCCACTCCAGCGCCACCGCAGTGCTCGAGGGAGGCGCGGACCTGAGGGTCGTCCAGGAGTTTCTCGGACACGCCTCGATGCAGACCACGCAGATCTACACCCACGTCGGCACCGAGCGGCTGCGTCAGGTGTACCGGCAGGCACATCCACGCTCCGGCTACAACGACTGAGTCGGCCGGGCCGGGGTCAGGACCACAGCCGGACGTGGACCACACCCAGCAGGCTCATCGGGTCGATGTAGCGCACGGCGGAACCTCCGTCAGGCGCCTCCACCCGCGCGCCCCAGGACAGTCCCTCCCCGCGTCGGGCGGTGGAGGGCAGGGACGCGGCGTCCGCCAGCACCCCGATGCGTTGGCCGGCGTGCACGGTGTCGCCGGTGGAGACCGAGGCGATGACCGGCTCGTAGGTGGTGCGCAGTCCGTCCCCGTGGTCCACGGAGACCAGCGGGGTCCCGGCGACGACGCCGGCGAAGTGCACGGTCCCCGCGCTACTCGCCGACACCACGTCCCCCGGGGCGGCCGCCAGGTCCACCCCGCGGTGACCCGGCAACCAGTTCTGCTCCGGGATGTCGGCGCCACGCAGCACGGCCCCGGGCACCGGACGCCGGTGCGTCCCCACGCGGTCGGCATCGCCCGTGCCTGCAACGCCCGCAGCGCCCGCAGCGTCCTGCACGTACTGCAGCCCCTGCACCTGTGCCTGTCCCTGCCCCGGTGGCTGGGCGGCACTCACGCCCGTGGCCAGCACCGCCGCGATGAGAGTGGCTGCGATCGTCCGGTACGGCCCCCGCCGTGATGTCCCCGTCATGGGCGCTGATGTTACCGGTGGGAGAGGTGTGAAAAGCCGGGTCGAACCGGAAATGTGGACAACTCCGGTACCGCGGGTGACCGGCGGCGGAGCCGGTGCACAGGGCGGGCACGTGGAGTTGTGGGAAGCTCAGGTTCAGGGTAGATTCATCAACTGCAGTATGCCCGCCAGTCTGGTGCGGCGCTCAGCTGGTGGTCTTCCACCGGTTGCCGAATGCGGTCCCCGCGACGGCCACAGTCACACGCGATCTGTGGTGGGAGCGGCGGGAGCGGTCCGATCAGCACCTGGTCGGGTGGGTGTGCTGACATCGCGTAGGTATCGCGTGATCCGAACATTGTGGCCCGTCCGCCAACGGTCCCCGCTGACTCAAGCGGGGTTATCTGGGCGGGGACAACCCGGGGATGCCTGCCAGGACGACCGGTGAATCGACGGAGAAACCCCGTCGGCAAGTCGGCCGTACAAGAACCGTCAACCTGAACTTTTGAAAGCGAGGAAGGGGAGCGGCAGTCAGGGAAAAGTCCCTGACCAGCGAACTCCCCTGAAATATCATGGCTGTTGTCACCATGCGCGAACTGCTGGACGCCGGCGTCCACTTCGGTCACCAGACCCGTCGTTGGAACCCGAAGATGAAGCGTTTCATCTTCACCGACCGTAACGGCATCTACATCATCGACCTGCAGCAGACTCTGACCTTCATCGACGAGGCCTACGAGTTCGTCAAGGAGACCGTTGCCCACGGCGGCAACGTCCTCTACGTCGGCACCAAGAAGCAGGCCCAGGAGGCCATCGCCTCCGAGGCCGAGCGCGTCGGCATGCCCTACGTCAACCACCGTTGGCTCGGCGGCATGCTCACGAACTTCCAGACCGTCGCCAAGCGTCTGCACCGTCTCAAGGAGCTCCAGGCAATGGAGGCTGCCGAGGACGGCTACAAGGGCCGCACCAAGAAGGAGGTGCTGATGCTGACCCGCGAGCGGAACAAGCTCGAGCGCGTCCTGGGCGGCATCTCCGACATGTCCAAGATCCCCTCCGCATTGTGGATCGTGGACACCAACAAGGAGCACATCGCCGTCTCCGAGGCGAAGAAGCTCAACATCCCGGTCGTCGCCATCCTCGACACCAACTGTGACCCGGACGACGTCAACTTCCCGATCCCGGGCAACGACGACGCCATCCGCGCCACCACGGTGCTGACCTCCGTGATCTCCTCCGCCGTCGAGGCAGGACGCACGGCCCGCGCCGAGCGCCAGGCCGCCGCCGCCAAGGAGTCCGCAGGCGACGCCGAGAAGGCCCCCGCCGAGAAGGCTGAGAAGACCGAGAAGACCGAACAGTCCGAGGCTCCGGAGGCCGCAGAGGCTCCCGAGGCCGCTGCCGCGGAGACCCCCGCAGCCGAGTCTGCAGAGTAGTTCTCACCGGAGAAATTCTCTCTACGTCTGTACTTTTCACTTCCACCATCTGAAGGAGGATCGCCTCACATGGCGAACTACACCGCTGCTGAAGTCAAGAAGCTCCGCGAGCTCACCGGCTCCGGCATGATGGCCTGCAAGAAGGCCCTCGAGGAGTCCGAAGGCAACTTCGACAAGGCAGTCGAGATCCTGCGCATCAAGGGCGCCAAGGACGTGGGCAAGCGCGCCGAGCGCACCGCGGCCGAGGGCCTGATCGCAGTGTCCGGCAACACCATGGTCGAGATCAACTCCGAGACCGACTTCGTCGCGAAGAACTCCGAGTTCATCGAGATCTCCAACCGCATCGCCGAGGCCGCTGCCGCAGCCAAGGCGAACAGCCCGGAGACCCTGGCCGAGGTCGACGTCGACGGCAAGTCCGCCGACACCGTGATCAAGGAGCTCTCCGCCAAGATCGGCGAGAAGCTCGAGCTGCGTCGCGCCGTCACCATCGAGGGCGACAAGGTCGCCGTCTACCTGCACCACCGTTCGTCCGACCTGCCCCCGGCAGTCGGCGTGCTCGTCGCCTACACCGGTGACGACGAGGGTGCGGCCAAGGCCGCCGCCATGCAGGTCGCCGCGCTGAAGGCCACCTACCTCTCCAGCGACGACGTCCCGGAGGAGACCGTCGCCAAGGAGCGCGAGATCGCCGAGGCGACCGCACGCGAGGAAGGCAAGCCGGAGAAGGCCCTGCCGAACATCATCGAGGGTCGCCTCAAGGGCTACTTCAAGGATGCCTGCCTGCTGGACCAGCCGTCCGTCACCGAGTCCAAGAAGACCGTCAAGCAGGTCATGGACGAGGCCGGCGTCACGCTGACCGGTTTCGTGCGCTTCGAGGTCGGCCAGGGCTAGTACCCCCGGTCACCCGCTTGCGCAGCGCGAGCTGCCGCAGGACTGCAGCACCACCTGAACCCGCCGCCCCCGGCTCTGCCCGGGGACGGCGGGTTCGGTGCTGTCGGTGCTGTGGGGGACCGGCCGGCACGCTAGGATGATCAATCGGACACACACGCACCAACACCCCCAAGGAGATCCCACGGTGGCCGAGAGCACTGCAAGCACAGCGAACCCCGCAAGCGACACGAACACCCCGTCCGGTTACAAGAGGGTCATGCTGAAGCTCGGCGGTGAGATGTTCGGCGGCGGCAAGGTCGGCATCGACCCCGACGTCGTGGAGAACGTGGCACGCCAGATCGCCGAGGTCGCCGCCACGGGCGCCGAGGTCGCCGTGGTCATCGGCGGCGGGAACTTCTTCCGAGGCGCCGAGCTGCAGCAGCGCGGCCTGGACCGCGCCCGCTCGGACTACATGGGCATGCTCGGCACCGTGATGAACTGCCTGGCGCTGCAGGACTTCCTGGAGCAGCAGGGCATCGACTCGCGTGTGCAGACCGCCATCAACATGGCGCAGGTCTCCGAGCCCTACCTCCCGCTGCGCGCCGACCGGCACCTGGAGAAGGGCCGCGTGGTCATCTTCGGTGCGGGCATGGGCATGCCCTACTTCTCCACCGACACCACCGCCGCACAGCGTGCCCTGGAGATCGGCTGCGAGGTGCTGCTGATGGCCAAGGGCGTCGACGGCGTCTACAGCGACGACCCGCGCACCAACCCGGAGGCCGAGCTCTTCGACGAGATCACCCACCGTGAGGTCATCGAGCGTGGCCTCAAGGTCGCCGACGCCACCGCCTTCAGCCTCTGCATGGACAACAACATGCCGATGCTCGTGTTCAACCTCCTGACGGACGGCAACATCGCACGCGCCGTGGCGGGGGAGCAGATCGGCACCCTGGTCGCCACCCCGGCGTCCTGAACGGGCCGTACCTGAACGGTCGTACCTTCACGGCCGTACCCGAAAACCCGCCACCGGCGGGGAGGCGCAGGACGCCCCCGTCGGTGAACTTCCGGGAAACTCCGTGCCGGTGACTGGTAGATTCGTCACTGGAACGGCAAGACCTGCCCGCAACTGATTTATCTGCGACAAGAGGACAGCAATGATTGACGACACCCTGCTCGAGTCCGAGGACTACATGAGCCGCTCGGTGGAGCACGTCCGCGAGGACCTGATGACCATCCGGACCGGCCGCGCGAACCCCGCGATGTTCAACGGCGTGTTCGGCGAGTACTACGGTGTTCGCACCCCGATCACCCAGATGGCCACCATCAGCGTGCCGGAACCGCGCATGCTGATCATCAAGCCGTACGAGCAGTCGGCCATGCAGGAGATCGAGAACGCGATCCGCAACTCGGACCTGGGCGTCAACCCCACCAACGACGGGCACGTCCTGCGTGTCACCGTCCCGCAGCTGACCGAGGAGCGTCGTCAGCAGCTGGTGAAGGTCGCCAAGTCCAAGGGGGAGGACGCCAAGATCGCGATCCGTAACATCCGCCGTAAGGGCATGGACGCGTTGGCGAAGATCCAGAAGGACGGCGACGCCGGCGAGGACGAGGTCAAGGCCGCGGAGAAGGAGCTGGACAAGGTCACGCACCAGTACACCGGCCAGGTCGATGCGGTCGTTGAGTCCAAGGAGAAGGAGTTGATGGAGGTCTAGTGACTGCTGGACAACCATCAGGGACAGGCGACGCCGTGAACACCGGGAACCCTGCGAACGCAGGCAGCGCAGATAGCGCAGATAGCGCAGGTAAGAGCACTGGACGCGACGGCTACCGCCTGCCGCAGCCGAAGAACTCCGCCGGACGCAACCTCCCGGTCGCCATCACCAGCGCGCTGGTCCTCGGCCTGCTGGTCGTCGCCGGCCTCGCGATCCCTTACGTGTGGTACCCCCTGGTCGCCGCGGCGATGGGGCTGGCGACCTACGAAGTGCACTCGCGCCTCAAGGAGAACGGGTACTCGCTGAACCTGCCGGTGCTGCTCATCGGCGGGCAGGCGATGATCTGGTTGTCGTGGCCCTACGGGACCACGGGGCTGGTCTCCGCGTTCGCGTTGACGGCCGTCGCGGCCGTGGTCGCCCGCCTGTTCCACAACGGCAGGACGTCGCCTCCGACGAATTGGTTGCGCGACATCGGCATCTCACTGTTCGTGCTGGTGTGGATCCCGATGTGCGGTGCCTTCGCCGGCATGCTCTCGCAGCTGACCTACCGTGACGTGCCGTGGTGGAGCCTGGTGCTCACCTTCATGCTGTGCGTCATCGCCTCGGACGTCGGCGGTTACGCCTCCGGCGTGTTCTTCGGCAGCCACCCCATGGTGCCGGCGATCAGCCCGAAGAAGTCCTGGGAGGGTTTCATCGGCTCGGTGGTGTTCGCCGCCGTCATCGGCATGCTGTCGGTGCTGTTCCTGCTCGACCTGCGTGAGCCGATGCACTACGTGCTCGGCATATCGCTGGGCGCCGGGCTGGCGGTGTGCGCCACCGTCGGCGACCTGGTCGAGTCGCAGTTCAAGCGCGACCTGAAGATCAAGGACATGTCGGCGATGATCCCCGGCCACGGCGGCATCATGGACCGATTGGACGGCATGCTGCCGGCGGCGATGCTCACGTGGATCGTGATGACCGCCGTCGCGGGCTGACCCCGGTCGGCCAGCCCGCAGGTCACGCTATTTGCGCTTCTTCTTGCCGCCGTTGTCGGGGTGGTTGATCTGACGGCGCAGCTGCAGGATGCGCACCGCGCCCACGCACGACATCACCAGGGCGCCGGCGATGGCGGCGATGAGCATCCCCACACCGATGGGGAAGTTCCACTCCCAGACGAACATCTTCAGCTGCACGGAGTCCTGGTTCTGCAGGATGAAGATCAGCAGCAGGATCAGGATCACCGCGCCGACGCTCAGGCCCACCCACGTGGACCCGGCGATCGAGCCGGCGACGGAGGGCTTCGCCGACGAGTCGGCGGCGGTGCCCTCCGGGGCGGGGGCCTCCGACGTCTCCACCTCGGTGGATGCGGCGTCGGACGTGTCGGCGAAGCCGCCGGCGTCGGGCAGCTCGGCGGTGTCGGTGGTCGGGACGGTCAGGTCGTCTGAGCGTTCATTCTCTGGTCTCTTAGCCATGCCGCCAAGTGTAGTGGTATTGCACGATGTGCCCCCACCTCCCACGACGTGCAATAATTGCCGACACCATGACTACACCGGTTCAACTGCAGTTCCGTGCCCCCACCAGGGGCATGCCACCCACCCACCTGGCCGACCTCACCGACGACGAGGTCAAGGCCGCGGTCACCGACGCCGGACTTCCCGGCTTCCGTGCCAACCAGATCGCCAAGCAGTACTACGGACGTCTCGAGGGCGAGCCCTCCCAGATGACCGACCTGCCCGAAGGTCTGCGCACCACCGTGAAGGACGCCCTGTTCCCCACGTTGATGGAGTCGGTCCGCAACATCTCCTGTGACGAGGGCCAGACGCGCAAGACGCTCTGGAAGTTGCACGACGCGACCATGCTCGAGTCCGTCCTGATGCGCTACCCCGACCGCGCGACGCTGTGCATCTCCTCGCAGGCCGGTTGCGGCATGGCCTGCCCGTTCTGCGCCACCGGCCAGGGCGGGCTGGACCGCAACCTGTCGACCGCCGAGATCGTCGAGCAGGTCCGCGCCGCGGCGAAGTCCATGCGCGACGGTGAGGTCGAGGGCGGCGAGGGTCGTCTGTCCAACATCGTCTTCATGGGCATGGGCGAGCCGCTCGCCAACTACAAGCGCGTGGTCAAGGCGATCCGTCGGATCACCGCGCCGGCACCGGAGGGCTTCGGCATCTCCGCGCGCAACGTGACGGTGTCGACCGTGGGCCTGGCCCCGGCGATCCGCAAGCTCGCCGACGAGGGCATGCACATGCGCCTGGCCGTGAGCCTGCACTGCCCGGACGATGAACTGCGCGACACCCTCGTGCCCGTCAACAACCGGTGGTCGGTGGACGAGGTCCTCGATGCCGCGCGTTACTACGCCGACAAGTCCGGCCGTCGCGTGTCCATCGAGTACGCGCTGATCCGCGACATCAACGACCACCCGTGGCGTGCCGACCTGCTCGGCAAGAAGCTGCGCGGCGCGCTGGGCAACCAGGTGCACGTCAACCTGATCCCGCTGAACCCCACCCCGGGTTCGAAGTGGGACGCCTCGCCGAAGCCCGTGCAGGACGAGTTCGTCCGCCGGGTCGCGGCCCAGGGCGTGGCCTGCACGGTGCGCGACACCCGCGGCCAGGAGATCGCCGCAGCCTGCGGCCAGCTCGCCGCCGAGGAGCGCTAGGCTCCTTGCTGTTGTCCGCCTGCCCCAGGGCAGGTGGGGACAAAGAAAAGCCCCCGCCCCGACCCAGGTGACTGGGAGGGGAGGGGGCTTTCTCCGTGCGGACCCTGTGCGGACCCTAGTGGTGCAGCGCGTGCTTCGGGGTCTCGATGCTCTCGACACCGTCGGAGCCGACACCCGGCAGGTTCCAGGAACGCAGCTCGGCGGTCGTCATGTTGGCGTAGACGCCGGTGAGGTTGCGCTGGTCGGCGGCCCAGTCGGGCTCCTGGTGGCCGGCCGGCTTGTTGTGCGAGGTCACCGTGGCGCGCGCGGGCTTCGGCTTCCAGTTCGGCGAGGAGTGGCGTGCGTAGAGCGTGGTGCCCACGATCAGCAGCACGCCGATGCAGACGAGCCAGATGTTCTCGACGTGGCCGGGGTGGTTACCGAACAGCATGCCGAACATGGACAGGCCACCGAGGTAGCCGACGACGATCGTCGTCTTCCGGGGGAACTGGTGCCAGCCCCAGGCTGCGGACGGCTCATCCTCGGTGGAGACGCCGTTGTACACTGCCACCTTCGTGCCATGATTTGCGTGATCGGCCACGTCGATATCCTCCTGAACTAGGACGGCAGTGGTCACCTGCCGAATTATCGCCTCCATTCTTGCACATCCGCCGCGCGCGGTGAACTTCCGCCCCGCCGCGGGTTCCCCCGCCAGTGACCCCGCCGCTCACCCCGCACACAGACCCTGCAGGCAGGCCCCTCACCTGACCGGCGGCTGGGGGCAGCCTGGAGGTCTGCTGGGGGAGCGCGGGGAGGTGGCGTCCCGGCTACCGTGGCGCCGCGGGCCCGTGGAACAATGGGCCGGGTGAAGAGACGAGTAGTGGTGCTGGGTAGTACCGGTTCAATCGGTACGCAGGCGCTCGAGATCATCGCGGACAACCCGGAGCGTTTCGAGCTGGTGGGCATCTCCGCGCACGGGACGAAACCGGAGCTGCTGCTTCAGCAGGTGCGCTCCTTCGGCCTGGGCGCCGGGCAGGTGGCGGTCGCCAGCGACCGCAGTGCCGACGAGATCGAGCGGGAGCTGGACGGCCACGTGGTCCGCGGGGCGGACTCGGCCCGTCAGCTCGTGGAGCGCACCACCGGGGACCTGGGCCTGGGCAGTGAGGACGTCGTCCTCAACGCCCTGGTCGGGTCGTTGGGACTGGACGCCACCCTGGCGACGTTGACCGGCGAGGCGCGTCTGGCGTTGGCGAACAAGGAGTCGCTCGTCGCCGGCGGCGGGCTGGTGCTGGACGCCGCGTCCGAGGGCCAGCTGGTCCCGGTGGACTCGGAGCACTCGGCGATGGCGCAGTGCCTGTGGTCGGGACGTCACGAGGACGTCGCGGAGCTGGTGCTCACGGCGTCCGGCGGGCCGTTCCGCGGGTGGACGCGCGAGGCGCTGCAGGACGTCACGCCGCTGCAGGCGGCGAACCACCCGACCTGGTCGATGGGGCAGATGAACACGCTGAACTCCTCGTCGATGGTGAACAAGGGGCTGGAGCTCATCGAGGCGTCCCTACTGTTCGGCGTCCCGGCGGAACAGATCGCGGTGACGGTGCACCCGCAGTCCATCGTGCACTCCATGGTCACTTTCCGCGACGGCGCGACGATCGCCCAGGCGTCCCCGCCGTCGATGAAGCTGCCGATCAGCCTGGCGCTGGGCTGGCCGGGGCGCGTCCCCGGCGCCCAGACGTCGCTGGACTTCGCCACGGCGTCCACGTGGGACTTCGAGCCCCTGGACGACGAGGTGTTCCCCGCCGTCCGGCTCGCACGCGAGGCCGTGACGGCCGGCGGGTGCATGCCCGCGGTATACAACGCGGCGAACGAGGAGGCCGCGGTGGAGTTCCTCGCCGGCACCCTGGCGTTCCCGCGCATCGTCGACACCATCGCCGAGGTGATGGGGGACTGCGCGTCGCTGGTGCAGCGTCCGCGTGACATCGACGACGTCCTCGCCGCCGAGCGCGAGGCCCGTGCGCGGGCCCACGAGAGGATGGGCCGGTGAGTTTCGCTCTTGGCGTGATCCTCTTCGCCCTGGGGATCGGGGTGACGATCGCCCTGCACGAGGCCGGCCACATGGTCGCCGCCCGGGTGTGCGGCATGCGCGTGCGCCGCTACTTCATCGGCTTCGGGCCGACGGTGTGGTCGACCACGCGCGGCCACACGGAGTACGGCCTCAAGGCCGTCCCGCTGGGCGGTTTCTGCGACATCGCCGGCATGACCGTCAACGACCCGTGGACGGAGGAGGAAGAGCCGTACCTGATGATCAACAGGCCCGCGTGGAAGCGGGTCTTCGTGATGATGGCGGGCATCATCGTGAACATCGTGCTCGGCACGCTGATCATCTTCAGCGTGGCGGTGAGCTTCGGACTGCCGTCCACCGAGGCGCCTGCACCGAAGGCCGTCGAGCTGGTGTGCTCGCCGGAAACCGACGCCACACAGGACGTTACCTGTTCCGGTGAGGGTTCCGCCGCGGCGTCCGGCGTCGCCGTCGGCGACACCTTCGTGAGTGTCGACGGCGAGGATGTCGGGAGCATCCCCGAGGTCATCTCGGGCGTCCAGGAGGTCGGACGCACCGCGGGGCAGGACGGCTCGGCCGTCGGCGACACCGTCACCGTGCCGGCGACGGTCCAGCGCGACGGGCGGGACGTGGACCTGGACCTGCAGGTGCAGCTCGTGGAGCGCGAGGGTCAGACCGTCGGCGCGATCGGCGTGCAGTTCGACGGGCGCGCGGAGATGGTGGACTACAACCCGGTCACCGCGGTCGGCGGTACCGCCGACTACACCTACTACCTGGGCAAGGAGACCGTGAAGGCGCTGGTCGACCTGCCGCAGCGCTACTGGCCGGTCGTGCAGTCCATCTTCGGCGCCGAGCGTCAGATGGACAGCCCGGTCAGCGTGGTCGGCGCCTCCCACATCGGTGGGCAGATGGTGGAGCAGAGCCAGTGGATGAGCTTCCTGCTGTTGCTGGCGAACCTCAACTTCTTCCTCGCGGTGTTCAACCTCGTGCCGTTGCCGCCCCTGGACGGTGGCCATGCGGTCATCGTCATCTACGAGAAGCTGCGTGACCGGTTGCGCAGGATGCGCGGCCTCGAGCCCGGCGGCCCGGTCGACTACGTCAAGGTGATGCCGGTGACCTACGTGGCCACGGCGATCCTGCTGGTGTTCGGTCTGACCGTGATCGTCGCCGACGTCGTCAACCCACTCCAACTGTTTTAGCCCGTCAGGACGCCCGGGCGTAGACTGTGCCCGTAGATCCACACGGAAAGTAAGGACTAGACAACACGATGACCGGAATTTCCCTCGGTTTGCCCGACGCTCCGCCGCCGGTGCTGGCTCCCCGTCGCAAGACCCGCCAGCTCATGGTCGGCAACGTCGGCGTCGGAAGTGACTACCCTGTCAGCGTCCAGTCGATGACGACGACGAAGACGCACGACGTCAACGCCACCCTCCAGCAGATCGCCCAGCTCACCGCCACCGGCTGCGACATGGTCCGGGTCGCGTGCCCGAAGACCGTCGACGCCGAGGCGCTGCCGGCGATCGCGAAGAAGTCGCCGATCCCGGTGATCGCCGACATCCACTTCCAGCCCAAGTACATCTTCGCCGCCATCGACGCCGGCTGTGCCGCGGTGCGCGTGAACCCGGGCAACATCAAGGAGTTCGACGGCCGGGTCAAGGAGGTCGCCAAGGCCGCCGGTGAGGCGGGTATCCCGATCCGTATCGGCGTGAACGCCGGTTCGCTGGACAAGCGGATCATGGAGAAGTACGGCAAGGCCACCCCGGAGGCCCTCGTGGAGTCCGCGCTGTGGGAGGCGAGCCTGTTCGAGGAGCACGGTTTCGGCGACCTGAAGATCTCGGTGAAGCACAACGACCCGGTGATCATGGTCGAGGCCTACCGTCAGCTCGCCGCGCAGAGCGACTACCCGCTGCACCTCGGTGTCACCGAGGCCGGTCCGGCCTTCCAGGGCACCATCAAGTCCGCGGTGGCCTTCGGCGCCCTGCTGGCGGAGGGGATCGGCGACACGATCCGTACCTCCCTGTCGGCGGACCCGGTGGAGGAGATCAAGGTCGGCGACCAGATCCTGCAGTCGCTGAACCTGCGTCCGCGCAAGCTGGAGATCGTGTCCTGCCCGTCCTGCGGGCGTGCGCAGGTGGACGTGTACAGCCTCGCCGAGCGGGTCACCGCCGGGCTGGACGGCATGGAGATTCCGCTGCGCGTGGCCGTGATGGGCTGCGTGGTCAACGGTCCGGGTGAGGCACGCGACGCCGACCTGGGCGTGGCCTCGGGCAACGGCAAGGGCCAGATCTTCGTCAAGGGTGAGGTCATCCGCACCGTGCCGGAGGACGAGATCGTCGAGGTGCTCATCGAGGAGGCGATGAAGATCGCCGACGAGATGGACCCCGAGGAGCTCGCCGCCGCCGGCGTCACCGGCTCCCCCCAGGTCAAGGTCACCACCTAGACCGCGGGGCCACACCTGGCAGGGGGCCGGGTGAAAGCGGTTCGTGTTTGTCCGGGGAACCAGCGCGCTGCGCTGCTAGCGTGACCGGCATGACCCAGATTCTGGGGGCGCCCGGCGCTCGGCCCCCGAGACGCACCACCACCACACGCGCCGGTGTGTCGTCCGTAGCCGGCGTACTGAGCCTGGTGCTCAGCGTCGTACTGGTCACGGTCTCCGCCTGCACCCCGCGTCCGGACGTCGCCGACGACGTGGTCGGTGACTTCCTCGACGCGGTCTCGTCACGCGACGTCGAGGCCGCCGCCCGGCTCACCGACGACGACGCCGTGGCGTCCGACGCCCTGGAGCAGTCCTGGGACTCCCTGCAGGCCGACGGCCTGCAGGTCGACGTGGAGGGCGTGCGCACCGACGACAACGTCGCCACCGCGGACTACACCATGACCTGGGACCTGCCCGGCGAACGCGAGTTCAGCTACGACGCCACCCTCACCGCCACGCGTACCGGCGGGGAGTGGACGGTGCGGTGGCGTTCCTCGGTGCTGCACCCGGACCTGGGCGCCGACCAGCACCTGGAGCTGCGTCGGATGGACGCGCAGGTCGCCGACATCGTCGGCTCCGACGGTGCGGTGCTCGCCACCCCGGGCACCACCTGGCGGGTGGTGCTGGACCTCGACGAGGCACGTACGTCCGGTGGGGTGCAGGGCGCGGTGGGACGCATCGGACGTGTGCTCACCGCTGCGCACGCCGGTGAGGAAGCCATCCCGACGATCGACGAGGCGGCCGTGTCGTCCGCCGCATCGGACGCCTCGGGCACCTACTCGGTGACGATGATCCCCGGCCAGTTCGGCGACCAGCTACGCGAGGAGCTGGAGGCGATCGACGGGGTCCGGCTCAACGAGGAACCGGCGATGGTGCGTCCTGATCCGGGTTTCGCCCCCGACATCATGTCCCGGGTCACCGACCTGGTGGAACCCGAGCTCGAGGGCGAGGCCGGCTGGGAGGTCGTGGCGGTCAACCAGAACGCCTCGGTGGTGCGCACCCTGGAACGCGCCGAACCCGCCCCCGCGCCGGCGGTGAAGGTCAGCCTGTCGCGCGCGGTGCAGGAGGCCGCGCAGCAGGCGGTGGACACCCGTCCCAACGACGAGGCGATGATGGTGGTGATGCGCCCGTCCACCGGTGAGGTGCTGGCGGTGGCGCAGACCGAGGAGGCGGACAAGCAGGGCGACGTGGCGCTGTCCGGCCAGTACCCGCCGGGATCGACGTTCAAGGTGATCACCGCCTCGGCCGGGGTGGAGAAGGAGGGGCTGAACGCCGACTCCTCGGTGGCGTGCCCGGCGACGCAGGACATCGGCGGTCGTATCGTGACGAACTACAACTCCTTCTCGTTGGGCAACACCTCGATGCGCAACGCCTTCGCCCAGTCCTGCAACACCACGTTCGCCCGGATCTCCACGGACCTGGAGCCGGGGGAGTTGAAGGAGGAGGCAGCGAAGTTCGGCCTGGGCCGTGACTACGACATCCCGGGGCTGACCACGATGACCGGCCAGGTGCCCGAGGGCGAGGTGATGCTGGACCGCACGGAGGCCGGCTACGGGCAGGGCCTGGACCTGGCCAGCCCCTTCGGCATGGCGCTGGTGGCAGCCACCGCGGCGAACGGACGTACCCCGGTGCCGAACCTCATCAACACCGACGGGGTGCACACCCTGGACACCGACGGCAATGACGCGGTGGAGGGCGAGCCCCTGGACCCCGGCATGCTGGGCAACCTGCGCGACATGATGCGCGCGGTGGTGACCAGCGGTTCGGGTTCGGCGATCTCCGGTGCCGGCGAGGTGTACGGCAAGACCGGTGAGGCGGAGATCAACGAGGGCTCGCACGCCTGGTTCATGGGATACCGCGGCGACCTGGCGTTCGCCACGATGATCGTGCTGGGCGGCGGGTCGGAGCACTCCGTGGCGGTGACCCAGCAGTTCTTCGACAACCTGGACGGGGAGTAGGCTGGGGCGTCATGAGTAGAGCGCTTCTGACACCCGGTAACCCCACCCCGATCCGGAAGGTTCCGGACTCCATCGAACGTCCGGAGTACGCGTGGCGGGACGAGGTGCAGGAGAACGTCGGTGAGCCCTGGGTGCAGACACCCGAGGTCGTCGAGGCGATGCGCGAGTCCTCCTGGATCGCCGCCGGCGCCCTGGCCGCGGCCGGTGCCGTGGTGGCTCCGGGCGTGACCACCGACGAGATCGACCGGGTCGCCCACGAGTACATGTGCGACCACGGCGCCTACCCGTCCTGCCTGGGCTACCGTGGTTTCACCAAGGCCGCCTGCGTGAGCCTGAACGAGATCGTGTGCCACGGCATCCCGGACTCCACGGTGGTGCAGGACGGGGACATCGTGAACATCGACGTCACCGCCTACAAGAACGGTGTGCACGGTGACACGAACGCCACCTACCTGGCCGGCGATGTCTCCGAGGAGCACCGCCTGCTGGTGGAGCGCACGTACGCCGCCATGTGGCGCGGCATCAAGGCCGTGAAGCCGGGCCGGGAGATCAACGTGATCGGCCGGGTCATCGAGGCCTACGCCAAGCGTTTCGGCTACTCGGTGGTCCGTGACTTCACCGGCCACGGGGTGGGGCCCACGTTCCACAACGGTCTGGTGGTGCTGCACCACGACGAGCCGGCGTACAACACGGTGCTGGAGCCGGGCATGACGCTGACGATCGAGCCGATGCTGAACCTGGGCGAGCTGCCCTACGACATCTGGGACGACGGCTGGACGGTGCAGAACCGGGACGGCAAGTGGTCCGCGCAGTTCGAGCACACGATGGTCGTCACCGAGACCGGTGTGGACGTGCTGACCCTGCGTGAGGACGAGAAGGACCAGACGGTCAAGTAGACCGGTGGTGCCGTCGCGGTCTTGTGGGCGGATTTTTGCCGGGCCGGCCCCGTGGCGGCTTCGGGCCGGGTAGCGTGTTGGGGTATGAACGTATCTGGCCCGGAGTCACTGTCCACACAGGCATCACCCGAGGGTTCGGCGCGGATCACCCGCCCCGGTGAGAAGGTCCCCGGCGTCCGCGAGCTGGGGGTGCTCAACCACCTGATCGCGCGAATCGGCGCGAAGGTGCAGGGGACGGAGACCATGGGGGTGTTCTCCACGATCGGTAGGGCCCGTCGGCTGTTCAAGCCGTGGCTGGTGTACTCGGCGATGATGATGCCGTTCGGTTATCTGTCGCGCAGGGAGACCGAGCTGGTGATCCTGCGCGTCGCACATCTGCAGAGATCCGAGTATGAGGCGGCGCACCACAGGAAGCTGGCGGCGTCGGCGGGGCTGAAGAATGAGCAGATTCAGGCGATGGAAGGGGAGTCGCATGGTCAGACGAGGCGTTGGGGCGTGATCCTGGACGCCGTGGACCAGATCGTGGCGCACGGGGAGGTGGACGAGCCGACGTGGTCGGCGTTGGCGACGTACCTCTCCGACCGGGAGCTGGTGGCGTTGGTGATGCTGGTGACGAACTACGCCGGCCTGGCGACGGCACTGTCCGTGCTGGGGACGCCGGTGGACCGGAAACGGACGTCCTGAGCCGGTCTACAGAAGGATAGTTTTACCCCTGGACACGCTCGTGAATGTGGGTTACCCTGTGGTGGTCCGGCCCGTCGGGGGTTCGGGTGGGGGTCGTGGGGAACAGCGGCTGTCTGGATGTCGTCCCTGGTGGGACGGCGATAATTGAGTCGAAGAGGCGGGGTGGGGCCTATGGTCCATCGGGAGAGCGTGGGAGACGACGGTTCGCATCGGCTGTTGTGGCTGCCGTGCGTGGTCGTCGTCCTGGTGATGGTGATGATGGTGACGGCGTGCTCGCCTGCTGACGGTGAGGCCGGGGATGGGGTGGACGTCGCCGCGGCCGAGCATTCCGGGGACGGCGCGGGGGAGGGGGAAGCTGCGCTTGATGGCATGATCGCGGAACCCGAGGTGACGGACGACGGCCGGATGATTCAGCCTGCGGGACACACCGGCCTCTGGTTCGAGACCAGGCCGTTGGATCCAATGGATAACCTGGTGTACAAGTCCCAACGATTCGTGGGGCAACCTGTCGTCCTGGAGCTGCTCGGGGAGAGGGCGATGATGCCGCAGTGGGAGGACATGCCTGAACCCTGTCATCCCGAAATTGACAATAGAATTGGGCAAATCGGACTCGATGTCGACGTTTCTCCGGATGATGGCTTGGGAATAGCCTTTTGTGGCTTGGTTGCAGCCGACAGTATCAATTCCGGAATTCGTACTTTTGATATTGGATTCGTCGAGGACTATCGTGCGTTTTCCAAGATTGATCAGGACGATCTTGATCCTCTACATGGATATCTCAGGCTGGGGGCGGGGTCGGCGGAGTTGGCGGTAGGCTGCATTGCTGTTGATCAGGTAGCGGTGGGGAGGTATAGCGCGTTTTCGGGAAGTGCAGATAGTGCTGCAAATGTGGAATGTCAGCGTTCGGCTTCGGTGCTTCAATTGTTCAAGAATATCTTAGGTGGGGGATTCTATGTTTAAGTATGACTATGATAGTCTACGGCGAGTTGCTCAGGGGGTCGACTTTGCTAATAGGGAGTTGAATGGCATTGGACTCCATGATGCTGTGACATCTTTGTTTACTACTTCACCTTCCCTGACTGCCGTATCCACTCAGTATGCATCCTATCTTCTCGGTCATCCGGGTTCCCTTGCGGTTGCAACGACGGCTGCGATCTCGAATGTTGGGTGGCTGTATGATTCTCTGGTTCCGCTGGCGAAGTCCTTGCGCGCTCAGGAGATCGCGTCGGAGGGCGCCTTCAAGATGATGTTGGAGTTCGATGAGTCCATGGAGGAGTTTGAGAATTATATCCTCCCTTCGCGCGTCGAGACTCCTATACTGGACCTCGGCTATGTTCCCCCAATTGCGGCCGTGGAGGCGGTGACACCCCTGAAGGCACTGACAGTCATGTTCGCCGGTGACGATAGCGGGATCGTGTCGGCGGCAAATTCGTGGTCGAAGTCGGCCGGAAAAATGATCGTTGCTTCGGAACTGCTTCGCAGTGCCGCCAGCTCACTTGCTTCCACCACGGAAGGTGAAGTCTTCACGAACATCTACGCGGGGATATCGACGATCGCGGAACAGTGCGCTGTCGTCTCGGCCAACTCCACGGCGATGGCGACCTCCATGCTGCAGCTGCCGCCGATCCGGGCGGCCGCGCACACCCAACTCGTCGCCATGGAGCTCGAGTTGGCTGCAGAGGCAACCGCGGCCGGAGCAGCCACCGGAGGTGCCGGGGCCGCGGCCATCGCCGCGAAATCCCAGGCACAGGTCGCAGCATTCGTCGCCGGCTACCTCCAGCCCGCGCTCGACACCGCCCGGCCGCTCGTCACCAACCTCTCGGTACCGGTGACCAGTCACACCGGTGGTGGGGCGCTGACCTCCGCGGGGGCAGCGACCATGGCAGCTGAAGAAGCCATCACCCAGGTCGCCGGTGGCGCAGCGACACCAGCTGCTACCCAGGCCGCCGCGCAGCCCAACGCCGTCGCACAGCAAGCCAGCCAGATCGGGGCGGCCCCAGCGGCGGCGAACCAGGCAGCACCCGTCGGGCAATCGCCGATGGGGCCCACAGGCGGTGCCTACGGCGCACCCGGTGGCGCGCAGGCAGGCTCGCCGACATCCATGGTCGCCGGGCAGAACCAGGCCCTCGGAGCAGTCGGCGGACGCGGGACACCGACCGTCACCCCGGGGACGGCGGCCCCAGGGACCACCACCGGTTTGCGCGGAGGCGTGCCAGGGTCCGTGGCCCAACCCCTTCTCCCCAGAGGCGTCAGCACCGCAACACCCCGCAGTCCCGGTGCCATGCCTCTCGCCGGAGCCGGTGGCTCGTCCAGTCCGGGGGCGGGCGCCGCACACGGAGGCGCTGGTGCCAGGGGAGGAGTCCCGGCGGCAGGCGGGGCGGCCCCTGTGTCCGGTAGCAACAACGCCGCCGGACAACGTGCCGGCGGTAATGGAATGGCAGCCGGGGCAGGAGCGGCGGGAGCCGCCGGTGCAGCAGGGCAGAAGGGCGCCGCCGGCCGGGCGGGCAAGGGCAAGAGCCCAGGTGCCCTGTTCGGGAAGACGGGCCAGGGAACGTCACGTCAGCGCGGCAAGAAGTCCCTCGGCAGCTCGCTGCTCGACAGCTACTTCCGCCGCGAGTACCTCGGCGACAAGGAGACCACCGTGCGAAAGGTCATCCGCTGACCCTCGACGGACGGCAGTGAAGGCCTGCAGACAATGAGAAGGCCCGGGATCAGAATCTGATCCCGGGCCCTCATTCTGTAGTGGGAAAGTATCTCCCCACTACATTTACTGTCGAATCAACTACTCGGCGTCGACGGCGTCCTCGTCGGAGACGATCTGCAGCTGGTCCTGCAGCTGCTCGAGCAGCCACGCGTTGGACAGCGAGGACGGGATGTTCAGCGCGGCCATGACCGCCTTGTCATCCTCGACCACGGCGCCGGACTCGACCTGCGGCAGCTGGCTGTAGCCGGCGATGGCACGGATCTTGTCCATGCCCTCGGTGGCGTACATGCCCATGAAGTTCGCGGCCAGGTCGGACACGCGCTCGTAGGAGATCTGCGCGCGATCGGCGTCGACGTTCAGGGAGCCGTCCGTGAAGGAGGCCGGCAGCGTCATGCCCAGGCGGGAGTAGAACTTGTTGGCGATGTTCTCCGGGTCGGCGATCACGCCGAACTGACCGGCGCGGTCCTGCACCGTCAGGGCGGTCTTGCCCTCGAGGCCGGGGAACTCCTCACGTGCGGAGGCGAAGGCCTCCTCGTCGGCGTCGATGACCTCCTGGGCCTTGTCCTCCAGGCCGTAGATCTCGCCCAGGGCCTGCAGCTGCGGCTCCCAGTTGGCGTCCTCGTCCATGCCGGGCAGCACGTCGGTGACCTTGGACAGCTCGTTGTAGGTGTCCTCGTCGATGCGGTAGGTGTCGCCGACGACCAAGTCGGGATCCTTGGCGGCGACCTCCTCGAGCGGGAAGTCCTCCGAGACGGCAATGCGCTCGACGCCCTCGAGGTCCGGGTTCTTCCAGTCCGCGTTGGCGTCATCGCCACGCTCCACGATCACGTCCGGGGTGATGCCGAGGGCGAGCAGGTTGTCCACGGCGGTACCGATCGCGACGACGGTCTCCGGGTTCGTGTTGTAGGTCGCCTCACCGTACATGTTGTCGATGGTGACCTCGGACTCCTCGGCGCCACCCTCGGCGCTGTCGGAGGAGTTGGTGTCGTCCGAGCTGCTGTCCGAGTCATCGGTGGAGCAGCCGGCGAGAACGAGGCCACCGGCGAGCACGGTGGCGGTCAGGGTCCGGCGGACGGTACGTCCGGTGGAGCGGCGGGCGGTGTGCAGCATGAAGGGGGATCCTCTCCTGGCCCGGCGACGGGGTGGGAATGCCGTGGAGAGCAGTTCGCCGGGCGGTGGTGTTGGTGAAACGTCTCTAACCGTAGGCTACGTTTAACTGTAGCGGGCCGTACCGAACTTACTACAGAGGAAACAACCGCGACAAGAGCCCGTGCGGGTACCGGTCCACCCCCGCCCCACCTGCCATACAGATCACCCCCGTCGGAGGGACGGGGTGGGAGGAGGATCAGCGCTCGGCGAGCAGCATGTCCAGCGTGGCCTCGGCGCCGACCGTGTGCAGCGACTCCAGCACCCGGGTGTAATCGGCGGTGAACTCGGGGGAGTCCACCAGGTCGCCGAACACCTCCCGGTCACGCAGGAACGACAGGGCGTCCTCCCGGTTGTGCGAGGCGGACTCCTTGAGTCGGTCGGCCATCCGGTCGACGACGGTGATCGGTGCACCGTCCTCGTCCACGCCTTCGGCGTAGCGTGCCCAGGACGCCACGATCGCCGCGGAGAGGCGGACGGGGCGTCCGGCGGCGAGGTTCTCGCGCACCACCGGCAGCAGCCACTTGGGGATGCGGTCGGAGCTCTCGGCGCACAGCCGGGCCACGGTGTCCTTGACCGCGGTGTTGCCGAAGCGCTGGATCAGGGTGCGACGGTAGTCGTCCAGGTCCACGCCCGGCAGCGGTCGCAGGGTGGGGGTCGCCTCGTCGGTCATGTAGGCCAGCAGGAAGTCGCCGAAGCGCGGGTCCGCCATCACGTCGTGGACCATGCGGTGCCCGGCGAGGTGGCCGAAGTAGCACAGGCCCTGGTGGGAGGCGTTGAGCAGGCGCAGCTTCATCAGCTCGTAGGGGACCACGTCGTCGACGAGCTGGACCCCGGCGTCCTGGTAGGGCGGACGTCCGGCCGTGAACTTGTCCTCCAGCACCCACTGGGTGAAGTCCTCGGCGACGACGGGCCAGGCGTCGGTGTAGCCGCGCGCGGCGACGTCCTCGCGGTCGGCGTCGGTGGTCTCCGGGGTGATGCGGTCGACCATGGAGTTGGGGATGGCCACGGACGCGTCCATCCAGGCGCCGAGCTCGGCGTCCACGCTGGTGGCGAAGGCGACGAAGGTGGCGTGGGCGACCTCGCCGTTGCCCTGGATGTTGTCGCAGCTCATGATCGTGAACGGCGCGACGCCGGCGCGGCGGCGCTCGTCGAGTGCGGCGGTGACCAGACCGAAGAAGCTCTTGAGCGAGGCGTGGTCGCCGGAGCGCAGGGCCGCGCGGTCGGCGGCGATGAGCTCGGCGTCCTCCACGAACTCCCCGGTGACGTGGTCGATGTTGTAGCCGCCCTCGGTGACGGTGAGGCTCACGATGCGGATCTGCGGGTCGGCGAGCATCGCCACGGCGGCCGCCGGGTCGTCCGGGGCGAAGACGTAGTCGACGATGCTGCCGATGACGCGGGCGTCCTCCGAACCGTCCGGCGCCTTGGTGGTGAGGGTGTAGAGGTGGTCCTGGCCGGCGAGGGCGTCGCGCATGCGCACGTCGGACGGCATCACGCCGAGTCCGACGATGCCCCAGTCCAGCGCCTCGCCCTGGTTCATCAGACGGTCGAGGTACATGGCCTGGTGGGCGCGGTGGAAACCGCCGACGCCGATGTGCACGATGCCCGGGGTGACCTGCGAGCGGTCGTAGGACGGCACGGCGGTGGGGTTGCCGGTGTGCGCGGTGATCTCAGGGACGTCGGGGAGGAGGGAGGTGCTGAGGGTGGGCATGACGGGAGTTCTCCTTGCTGTGGGTGTGTGCTGTGGAGTGGAGTGGGTCAGTTCTGGCGGGCTGCTTCTTCGGCAGCCTTCTCCGCGAGGGGTTCAGGGACGTTGTCGGGCACGCCGTCGAAGCCGGGCTGGTTGCCGCGCAGGGTCAGCGACAGGTAGGCGGCGAAGAGGTAGAGGCCGATCATGATCAGCGTCAGGCCGGTGGCGCCGACCAGCGGGAGGAACACCGCGACCAGCAGCGGGCCGACGGCCACCGCGGCGCCGACGCCGAGGTTGTAGGTCGACATCGCCGCACCCGGGTGCTCCGGGTCGATCGCCACGGCGATCGCCGAGAGCGGGACGTAGCCGGCCAGGGAGACGCCGAACAGGGCGCCGAAGGCCAGTGTCACGCCGTAGACGAGCGGGTCGGGCAGGCCGAGGGAGCGTCCGATCAGCGGGGTGAAGTACACCGCGGCCAGGGTGACGGCGCAGGCGACCGCACCGGCCCAGAACATGGTGGTGGCCCAGCCGAAGCGGTCGCCGATGCGTCCGTAGAGCGGGTTGAACGGGAGGTTTACCGCGTAGATCACCGTGGTGAGGATGAGGAACCAGCCGAGCTTCCAGCCGAGTTCGTCGGTGAAGTAGGCGGGGAAGTACACGGCCATGGCGTAGGTCGGCACCGAGTTGATCGTACGGATGTAGGTCACCCGGCGGGCGCGCTTGTCCCGGGCCAGCAGCTTGAAGCCACGCGAGAGGGTGGCGCTGACCTCCTCGGGGTTGTCGACCAGGGGCTTGCGTCCGACCTGCTCGCGCACGCCGAACAGGGCGATGCACGCGCCGACGATGACCAGGGAGAGCGACAGCCAGAGCGTCTGGTAGAAGTCCAGGTTCAGCAGGGACAGTGAGACGGTCGCGGTCAGTGCGCCGAGGGTGGGCAGGCCGGCGGAGAAGCTCACGTAGAACCAGCCCACGCCGGTGGCCCGGTCCTCGGCGGGGGCCACCGCGGTGATCCACACCAGGAACCCGTAGGCGAACAGCGGGTAGCCGAAGCCTCTGAGTCCGTAGGTGATGAAGATCAGCCACGGGTTGGACGTCGGCAGTGCCAGGCACAGGAACACCAGCTCCAGGGTGACCCAGACGCTCACGCCCAGGATCATCACCCGGCGCGGGCCCCAGAGGTCCGACAGGGCGGCGGCGAAGAAGGCGGCGATGGCGACGGAGATGCCGTAGACGGTGACCAGGGTGCCCACCCGCGAGGTGGAGAACCCGTGGTCGTCGCGCAGGAAGGGCTCGAGGATGTTGGTCTCGACGCCGTCGCCGATCATGAAGATGGTGAGGCCCACGAAGCCCCAGATCAGTGCCCGGGGGATGCCGAGGCGTTCGAGCAGCCGGGGTGTGTCCGGCTGTGTGGTGCTGGAAGTCATCTGTGCTCCTGAAGCGTCAGGCGGGAGGGATGTGGGTCACACCTGGTGGCCCGATGCGATCAACCTACCGCCATTATGTTAGAAAGTCACCACTTACAACAAAAAAATGTTGAAAACGGGGGTTACTTCACATCGCCCCCGTGCTAATGTTGCGCCCATGCCCCCAACGTCACAGCCCGCACCTGCGACGGGAGCCGACAAGCGCCCCGACAAACGCCGCGAGAACATCGTGGCCTACGTCACCCGCCACGGCACCGCCCGCGTCGAGGACCTCGCCCGCCACTTCGAGGTCTCACCGATGACCGTGCACCGCGACCTCGACCACCTCGCCGCCGAGAACCTGCTGGAACGGGTCCGTGGCGGCGCCCGCTCGGTCAGCCCCTCGATGAGCGAGCTGGGGGTTGGCCAGCGCCGCCAACTGCACCGCGACGTCAAGAGCGGACTGTGCGCCCTGGCCGCCGAACTCGTCGAGGACGGGGCGGTGGTCTCCGTCGACGACTCCACCACCCTGGAGTCCCTGGTCACCCTGCTGCCGCAGCGCAGCCCCTCGGCGCTGATCACCCACTCGCTGGCGGCGATGAGCCTGCACCGGCAGCGCACGGGGGCGGGCAACATCCGCCTGATCGGCTGCGGGGGCCAGTACATCCCGGAGACCGACTCCTTCCTGGGGGCGGTCACGTCCGAGCAGCTGCGGCGGCTGTCGGCGGACGTGGTCTTCGTCTCGACCACCGCGGTGCGTCCTTCCGCCGGTGGCGGGCCGGCGATCTTCCACCCGGACACCGAGGCCGCCGAGACCAAACGGGCCCTGCTCGACACCGCCCCGGTGAAGGTGCTGGTCGTGGACTCCACGAAGTTCGGTGCCCCCGGGGTGTTCAAGATCGCCGACGTTACGGAGTTCGACCACGTCGTCGTGGACAATGAGATCAGTGACGCCGACCGCGCCCTGCTGGAGAACACGGGAGCGACCCTCCACGTGCTCGGAGAGATCGAAGGAGACAACTGATATGGCACTCGTGCTGGGAATCGACAGTTCCACCCAGTCCTGCAAGGCACTGCTGGTGGACGCGGCGACCGGGGAGGTCGTCGACGAGGGACGCGCCACGCACCCCGACGGTACCGAGGTCGACCCGCGGGCCTGGGTGGACGCCATGGAGCAGGCGACCGCCGGGTTGCTGGACCGCGCCGACGCGGTGTCCGTCGCCGGCCAGCAGCACGGCATGGTCGCCCTCGACGCCGACGGGGAGGTCGTGCGCGACGCCCTGCTGTGGAACGACACCCGCTCGGCACGCGCCGCCGAGCAACTCATCGACGAACTCGGCGGCCCCGCGGCCTGCGTGGACCTGACCGGCAGCCGCTACGTCGCCTCGATCACCGCCTCGAAGCTGCGCTGGATGCGCGACCATGAGCCGGAGAACGCCGCGCGCACCGCCAGCGTGCTGCTCCCGCACGACTACCTCACCTGGCACCTCTCCGAACGCGGCGAGAAGGTCACCGACCACGGCGAGGCGTCCGGCACCGGCTACTACAGCACCCGCGAACGACGCTGGCTGCCCGAGCTCGCCGAGCGCGCCCTGGGCCACGACGTCGAACTGCCGCGTCTGGCCGGGCCGAATGAGCGGGTCGGGGTCGTCGCCGCATCGGTGAACGCCGCTGCGGCCGAGCGTGGCACCGTCATCGGCGCGGGCACCGGCGACAACCAGGGCGCGGCCTTGGGCCTGGCGCTGCAGCCCGGCGACGTGAGCGTGTCCATCGGCACCTCCGGGGTGGCCTCCGCCGTGGTCCCCGACAGCGTGCACGACTCCGCGGGCATGGTCACCGGCTTCGCCGACGCCTCAGGACGCTACCTCCCGCTGGTCTGCACGCTCAACGCCGCGCGCGTGCTGGACATGGGACGCCGCCTGCTCGGCGTGGACTGGGAGGAGTTCGAGAACCTGGCCCTGGCGTCCGACCCCGGCGCCGGCGGCCTGGTGCTGCAGCCCTACCTCGACGGCGAGCGCACCCCCAACCGTCCCAACGCCACCGGCATCCTGCAGGGCATCACCACCGCCACCACCCGCGAGGACTTCGCCCGCGCCACCGTGGAGGGACTGCTGTGCTCCATGAAGGACGCCGTGGAGGCGCTCGTGGGCGCCACCGGTGTGGAGGCCACCCGCGTGCTGCTCATCGGCGGCGGCGCACGCTCGGCCGCGGTGCGCGCGGTCGCCCCGTCCATCTTCGGGGTGGACGTGCTGGTCCCGGACCCCGCGGAATACGTGGCCCTGGGTGCGGCCCGCCAGGCAGCGTGGGCCCTGTCCGGTGCCGAGAACCCGCCGGAGTGGACGGTGGCGGGCACCTCGCCGGCCTCAGCCGCCTTCAACGGACGCACCGTGCGCTCCTACGCGCACCTGCGCACCGCCACGA
Source organism: Corynebacterium sp. AOP36-E1-14 (assembly GCF_052377495.1). Classification (NCBI taxonomy): domain Bacteria; kingdom Bacillati; phylum Actinomycetota; class Actinomycetes; order Mycobacteriales; family Corynebacteriaceae; genus Corynebacterium; species Corynebacterium sp. AOP36-E1-14. The sequence goes on along the minus strand of NZ_JBQSWV010000010.1, from coordinate 181 downwards.
AGGACTGGAACTGGGGGCTGGACTAGGCGGTGGGGTTGGTGACCTCTACCGCCACCTTTTCCAGCGCGATGCAGCCCGATCACCCTCCCAGGTAGCGTTTCGGGCCCTTTGCCTACCTGGGAGGGCGACAATTTCGACGGGTGAGTCTGTGGCGTGGTCCAGGCGCGGTCGGGGAGCGGCT